>JALNVE010000291.1 GCA_023227695.1 Paludibacteraceae bacterium | reverse complement strand
CGAGGCACAGGAGCCGGACAAGCCTCTGTCGATTTCGAGACGGACGACAAGCGCCGTTACCGCGCCATTTGGCAAGTGCGCCGCTCGCGTAACCAACCCGACGGAAAGATGCAGAACATCTCCAGAGAGCTGATCGACATCGAATCGGGGCACTCCGAAAACAAGAATGTGCAAAAGCTGATTGATGACCTTATCGGACTGAATTTCGAACAGTTTACCCGTTCCGTTCTTTTGGCACAAAACCAGTTTGCCAAGTTCGTCAACTCCGAAGTGAACGAGCGTGCGGAGATTCTTGAAATGTTGACAGGTACGGATATCTACTCCAAAATTTCAGCTGAGATTTATCAACAGAATAACGGTGCTAAAGATGCCCTCAACGCAGCCAAAGAGAAAATCGAAGGCATCAAGATATTGGACGAAGCGGAGATAAAAGTTCTTACCGACACCGTGAACGAGCTGAACACGAAAATACAATCCAACGAAAAAGAGGAGAAAATCTCCGAAGCCAAGATTCAATGGATAAAAGAGAACGAGAAGAAGAGAGCCGAACTTCTCAACGCCCAAGCCAAACAGAAAGAGGCGGAGGCGGTCAAAGACTCTGACGAGACACATCAAATCAGTTCGCTTCTGAGCGAGTTTGACGAGACGGCAGAAATCAGGCAGCACGTTACCCAACTCGGAAATACCCTCCGACAGAGAGCCGAAATAGAGAATGAGCTAAACAAGATACCGCTTAAATTTGCAACCCTCTCCCATTCGTTCAACCTTCTGCAAGAGCAGAATGCGAAGAAAAAAATAGAACTCCAGAAAGTGGAAGATTGGATTAACCAAGAGAAGGTGAACGAGAACATGTATCTTCAATACAAGCTGGTTCTGAATCAACTGGAGACGGCAGAGAGAGCCAAACAGGAAGTCGCCCTTCACCGCGAAAAGATAACAACAGCGGAGACGAAAAAGCAGGAAGCCAACGCTTTTTCCGAAAAACTCAAAGCTCAACTCGAAACCGAAAAGAAGGAACGAGACGAGATGGCGAAAAAGAGTGAAGAGTTGCATCAGCTGGTAGAGCAAGCAAACTATCCAGAACTGATGAAACAGAAAGACCTTCTGAACGAGCAGAACAAACGGCAGATTCAGAAGCTGGGCGAACTGAACCGAGTAAAGGACAAGTTGCAGCAGCTCAAGACGACCAAAGATGAGATAAAAAAATTGGAAGACGACCTTATTCTTTTGGCAGAAGAGAAGATCCGTTCGGAGAAGAATCTGACCGAATGTAAAGCTCTATTTGACGCCAAGAAAAAGGCCTACGAGATAAGCGCACTCACCGTGAAGGATGTAGTCAAAAATCTACGTTCCACACTGAAAGAAGGAGATAAATGTCCGGTCTGCGGAAACATTTACCACACGTTGGACGACAGTCAGCTCTCTACCGTTCTTCAAAAATATAAGGAGGAAAAAGAGGAGGCCGAAAGTGCCCTTAACAGCACTCAAAATGGATTGAACTATATTCTCGTCCAACAAGAGCAGAAGCAAAAAGAGAAAGAGAGCAAGAAAATACTTGCCCAAAAGGAGGAGAAAGAGATTGCCGCTCTCTACCCGAACAAAAAGATTGAGACGCCTCAACATGCCGAAGAGGAGGCCCATCTTCTTCAAGAGGATTTGAATAAGATGCAGACGCTGATGGACGAATTGAACCCGAAAATCGAAGGAGCAGAAAAGCTCAGAAAGGAAGAGTCCGCTTTTCAAATGGAGCAAACAGCTTTCGAGAAAAAGCTTCATGAAACCGAAAATGCCGTCTTCGTACAAGAACAGAAGAAGGATACTATAAATTCTGAGATAAAGACTTACGAAACCATTATCAAACAAAAGGAAGGCATTTATGACGAATGCACCAACACGGCAGGTAAAGTCATCACTATAAAAAACTGGCAACAGATTTGGGAGGCTCAGCCTATGCCGTTCAGAAACGGTCTGCAGGATGCAGCCAAGGCTTGGGAGCAAAACACGAACCAGCACGAGGCGCTTCGTCAAGAGACCGAAAAACTCACTGACATAGAGAAGAGCTGTGCCGTTCCACTTTTGGAATTGACCCATCTATTTGGACAGCCAGAGACAAAAACCATCGGAGCAAACGCCGCCACGCCTTACGACAAGCTGACGAGCGAAAGCGCCGCCCTACTCTCTTCCGTCAACGGACTACAGAAACAGAAGAAAGAGAAAGAGGAGGAGATTGCCCGTTTGCAAAAGATGGAGGTCGACTTCATTTCCGAATACAAAAAGAGTCACGAGAAAGAGCTTACAACAGAGAGAATTCATCATTTGAACCAGCTTACGCCGCAAACCATCAGCGAATACAGAAGTAGAATTGACGCGATAAAAAATCAATGGATCACCTCCTGCAACAATGTCAAATTCTGTCAAGAAGAGCTGACCAAACACGAAGCGCTCACGCCTCGTCCGCAAGAGGGCGAAACACAAGAGAGCTTGACTGAACTTCTCAACGAGCAGAAACGTCAGAAAGAGGAGAACAACAAGCAACTGATGGAGGCTTCCTTCTCGCTCCGAAACGACAAAGAAAACAATAAGAAGATCCTTGAATTCAAAGAGGATTATCAAAAGAAACTCCACTATTTCGAGAATGTCACCAACCCTATCAGTGCGCTGTTAGGCTCGGCAGACGGAAAGAGGTTCCGCAACATAGCCCAATCCTACACGCTCAAACTGCTGCTGGATCAAGCCAACCATCATCTGCGCGCACTCAACAAACGCTATGAACTGACGTGCAAGAGCGGCTCGCTCGCCATCCTGGTGCGCGACCTTGAGATGGGCGGCGAAGAGCGTGCAGCCAGCACCCTCTCCGGCGGTGAGACCTTCTTGGTTTCCCTTGCCTTGGCCCTAGGACTGGCATCGCTCAACAACGAGAAGTTCAACATGGAGACCCTCTTTATCGACGAGGGCTTCGGAACACTCTCCGAAGAGTGTCTCTCTTCCGTCATGAACGCACTCGAGAACCTTCACGCCACAGGCAGGCGGGTGGGCATCATCAGCCACGTCTCCACACTACGCGAGCGCATCCCTGCCCAGATTCAGGTAATAAGGACAGGAACTTCAGCTAGTAAGGTGGTTATTTCGAAATGACTTTAATTCATTTCAAAAAAACAGATGAGACAACCACTGTAGAGGCGCGATTTATCGCGACTAAATGGAAATAGGAAAACAATGGTATTTCAAACAAAACATTGAAACTACGAACGAAAACAGTTGTGGCTGTGACAAAGAAAAGTAAAGACGCTAGTAAACCAATAGAATTTGTTATAATTAAATAAGATATGGGTAAATTATATAGATGTGATTTTGCAATTTATCATTCTGCAAAATTTCGATTAGATCCTAATACGGAAGATAGATCAACATGTTGGGAATTATTTTCTTATGTTTTTTTAAAAGATTCAAAAGATGCATTAACTTGGGGTTTTAAACCATTTCTATTAGATGGGGAAACTTGTTATTACCTTCCCATCACCCCCTCTCAGGTGGAGAGTGCCTATAGTATAACAAACTATTGTGAATGTCAAGGCGATGTGTTGGAATGTGGGTATGATGATGAAAAGCAGGAGTTCACTTTTGATATGCGGGGGGTAAGCAAGGAAATTTGCAATAAACACGGATTGGGTCATGCGTGGGAAAGATATAATATATCCAGAGGAATAGAGGAGATGGGAATGGTGCTTTGTATTCCAGATAGCGAAATTCCAAATGTTTGGGAAGAACATTTGCCTATAAAAGATTTCCCGTTCAAAGGACCCGAAAAGGTTTGGGTGAAGAAGGATGGGGTGTGGTTGAGATAAACAGCCTTTGGATGTTACAGAAGGCGTCATTGTCCGCATTGACCCAGACGGAACGGAGACGGTGGTGGCTGTGACAAAGAATGTTAGTTCAGATTCAAAAGATATTAAGTTGGCGTATAGGTCAAATTGCGTGGTATTTTCACTATACTAAGTGTCAATGGGTCAAATTGCGTGGTGACTTAAATGAAAATACGATTGAATATTTTCAACAATTTGCTCATATT
>JALNVE010000290.1 GCA_023227695.1 Paludibacteraceae bacterium | reverse complement strand
CTTTCAATGCGAAAATCAAACTTTTCAGGGCTAATCTGCGTGGGGTCGTAGATAAGAAGTTCTTCCTATTCCGTATCGCCAATATTTATGCTTTTCCCCACTAAATTTCTACTGACCCCGAATATTTCCAAAAAACTACAATCATCTCTGTGTCACCAAATAAAAAGGGACGCCCTAATAGGACATCCCTTTCGTTTTCTTTAATGAGATTGATTATTCTTGAGAGATAGCTCCTGCAGGACAAGCGTCTGCACAAGTTCCACACTCTGTACAAGCTTCTGGATCAATCTTATAGATATCACCCTCAGAAATAGCTCCTACAGGGCATTCGCTCATACAAGTTCCACAAGCAACACAATCTTCACCAATTACGTAAGCCATAATACTTAAATTTAATTATTAAATTAATTTGTACTTTGCAAAAATAAGTTTTTCCGTAAGTATATAAAATAGTTTGCCCCTTTTTTTTCTAATTTAGAATGATTTTAAACAATTTTTTGGTTTTTATTGCAGAACATAGCAAAACTACTCTACTTTACTATTCGTTATGGTATCCAAAATATTGAATGCCTCCTCTATGGATCGAACATCCGTGAAGACAATGGAACGTTTGCCCGACTGGTCGCGGAGTTTACAACGGATAGCGTGATTCTGCATATAATAAATCACTCTTCCGAAGGCAGCCGATTGATAATACGGCGAATCGTCGACCTGAATGAAATAACAGACCATTCGCTCGTTCTTCAGCGTCAGACGCTCAAATCCTAGGTCAATTGCCAACCAACGCAGACGAACTAATTGGAAAAGATTCAATGTCTGCTGAGGGAATTTTCCAAAACGGTCTTCCAAACGTTTCTCGAAGTCATTCAATGCAGCCTCATCGTTCACGCTATCCAGCTCCCTATAGAGGCTCATTCGCTCAGATACATTGCTGATATAATCGGATGGGAACATGAGCTCCATATCAGTCTCCATTTGGCAATCGGTGACAAACTTCTCGTTCTTCTCCTGTTGCTCATCATGATACAAATCAGAAAACTCGTCCTCTTTCAACTCGGTTACAGCCTCATTCAAAATCTTCTGGTAGGTTTCGTAACCCAAATCGGCAATAAATCCGCTCTGCTCTGCACCCAGCATGTTTCCAGCACCACGGATATCCAAGTCTTGCATAGCAATGTTGAAGCCGCTGCCCAAATCGGAAAAGCTCTCGATAGCCTGCAATCTTCGACGCGCATCCTGGGTCAACGAAGACAATGGCGGAGCCAACAGATAACAGAACGCACGACGGTTGCTTCGTCCTACACGTCCACGTAACTGATGCAGATCGCTCAAACCGAAGTTATGAGCATTGTTGATGATAATTGTATTGCAATTGGAGATATCGATACCCGACTCTACAATACTGGTAGCTATCAAGACATCATATTCGTAATCCAAAAAATCGACAATTATTTTCTCCAATTCCTCGCCGTCCATTTGCCCATGACCTATGGCCACACGTGCATCAGGCACAAGACGTTTAATCATCGTCTGAAGATCGACCAAGTTGTTGATACGGTTATTGATGAAAAACACCTGTCCATTTCGGTTGATCTCATACTGAATAGCCTCACGGATAATATCCTCGTTGAATGTATGTAACTCAGTCTGGATCGGATAACGATTTGGTGGTGGCGTATGCATGACGGAGAGGTCTCGCGCACCCATCAACGAGAACTGCAACGTTCTCGGAATAGGTGTAGCCGTCAAAGTCAACGTATCCACATTCACCTTCATCTGTCGAATTTTCTCCTTTACGGAGACACCAAACTTCTGTTCTTCATCAATAACAAGAAGGCCTAAATCCTTAAATTTAATCTCCTTACCTATAATTTTATGCGTACCGATCAAAATATTGATATTGCCAGTCTGCAAATCCTTGATGATTTCACGCACATCTTTCGACTTGCGAGAACGACTCAGATAATCGACCCTGCATGGGAATGACTTCAAACGTTCGCTGAAAGTCTTATAATGCTGCAATGCCAATATGGTAGTAGGTACCAACACGGCCACCTGCTTATTGTCTGTCACCGCCTTGAAAGCGGCACGGATGGCAATCTCAGTCTTACCGAAGCCCACATCACCGCAGATCAGACGGTCCATAGGAAGATCGCACTCCATATCATGCTTCACATCAACAGTAGCCTTTACCTGATCTGGCGTATCCTCGTAGATGAAAGAAGCCTCCAACTCCGACTGCAAAAAGCTGTCTGGAGAATAGGCAAAACCCTTCTCCGAGCGACGTTTGGAATAAAGCAGGATCAAGTCGCGGGCAATATCCTTGACCTTCTTTTTGGTCTTCTCCTTCAATGTCTGCCATGCGCCCGTACCCAACTTGTTGATGCGAGGCGGTTCGCCATCCCTACCCTTGTACCTTGAAATCTTGTGCAAGGCGTGGATGCTGACGAAAAGCAGATCGTCGTCACGATAGAGCAGTTTGATCATCTCCTGGCGTTTGCCGTTGACCTCCGTCGTGATTAATCCGCCGAAACGACCTACACCATGATCTATGTGTACCACATAATCGCCCTGCTTGAAGCTGTTCAGATCTTTCAACGTAAGGGCAACGCGGCCCTCACGTGCCTTGTCTGAACGCAAGCTGTACTTGTGGTAACGGTCAAATATCTGATGGTCTGTATAACAACAGACCTTTGCATCATTGTCGATGAAACCTTCGTGCAAAGTCTTCAGTATAGGGGTAAAAGTGACGTTATCTCCCCTATCATCGAATATGGTTTGAAGCCGCTCCGTCTGTCGTTCACTGTCGCTCAACACATAGATGTGATAGCCCTTTTCTGTCATCATCTTGAAGTTCTCGCTCACAAGATCGAAGTTCTTATGGAAAAGCGGCTGCGGCAGCGAATGGAACGTTGTGGTAACGGTCTCTTTCGAGAAAGGGCGCGTACCGAACTCTATTTTACGGAAATTGACGATATCGGCAAGAATCTCGGCAGGGTCGACCAACAAGCTCTTGGAAACGGCATCTTCACGGCAAGCCTCCAAACGGTCGTATGCAAAGCCGAAATCGTAGAAACCAAAGATCGTATCCTTATCGACAAATTTCAATAGAGAAACAGAGACCTCCTCCTTATCATGAACATCCGAAACGATGGAAATCTCATCGCGGCGGTCTTTAGAAAGTTGGTTCTCGATATCGAAGGTACGGATAGACTCCACCTCATCGCCAAAGAAATCGATACGGAACGGATACTCGTACGAGAAAGAGAAAATATCCAATATACTACCTCTGACGGAATACTGACCCGGCTCATACACGAAATCGACGCGTGAAAAGCCGTACTCATCTAACATATTCACGACAAACTGCGTATCGACCATCTCCCCAACATGTATTTTCAACGTTTTATCACGAAGATTGCTGGAAGAAACAACCAGCTCTGCAACCGCTTCCGGATAAGAAACAACAATGAATTTATCAGACGACGAACCCATTGCGGTCAAAACTTCCGTTCGAAGAATTTCATTAGCCGAATCCTTCTGACCATACTTCATGGCACGCTTATAGGACGATGGAAAAAACAGCACCCTTTCCTTATCCAAAATCTGCGTCAGATCGTGGTAGAAATAGGCTGCATCGTCCATATCGTTCATTATAAAGAAGAGATTTTGCGGCTTGAAATTATACAGAGAGGTAAAAATAAGCGCACGAAAAGAACCCTCAACACCTTTTATGAAGAGGTTACGTTCCTTACCGACATACCAATCGGCGACCGACTTGATTTGGGGATGAGCCCCCATTGCGGTCATTAAATCATTTACATTCAAATCTTAAAATTATTATTTGACTACGAACTCAAATATGTGACAAAGATAAGGTTGAATTAACAAACACCGAAAGATTAACATCAAAATATCAGGAAACAGACAAAAAAAAGAGTTGCCTCAAATTCATGAAGCAACTCTTGATAAGCTATCGGGGATTCAAATTGATAATGCAACTTGAGGAGGAAAAAAATGGGTCAGGTAGAAAAAATATTTTTCAGAGCAGAAAGAGAAGAGAAAATCTCCCTCTTTCCAGTTGCCCTGTGGAGAAT
>JALNVE010000289.1 GCA_023227695.1 Paludibacteraceae bacterium | reverse complement strand
TTACGCTTGGCAATATCTCTCTTAATAGTTGATCTGTTTTCATTCCGCAAAGATAATGCTATTCATGAATTTTGGGGAATATTCTTGTCGCTATACCAACCCCACCTATCCGCTGATCCCAAAAGAACTAATTAAGTTGAGAGAAAAACTCTCTCAACTTAATTTAGAAAACAATGATGAAAAAGATTTTAATCGCGGTCATGATTATTTTGATTCAGACTGCCAAAGCCGAAGATTATGATTACGGATTTGATTTGGAAGCCGGTTGTGACTTTCGTTCCTCTTGGCAACTTGGGATAGACTTGCGGTATTGCTTTCTTGACAATCTGATGGTAAAAGGAGGCTTTCGTTTTCAGGAGGTCCCTGAACATTCTCTTTCACGTCACGAAAAAAATATTGAATGGGAAATTGAAGATGCGGATTTAGTAAATTATCTCTTTCCTCTATCTATCTCCTACGAAATTCCTCTGAACAAAGAGAAGAAGGAGAGCAATGATTTTTGGGCACTTTTCATCAAACCAGGTGTCATATTTCAGCCTTTTGCGGCAGATAGATTTACAGCTAAAATCACAGATTATCAGAGCAAAAAAAGTTGGCATGAATACTATCACCAAAACTTCGAGTGGATGCGTTTATTTTGGAGTTGCAAGGCTGGAGTCGTCTATAAGACAGGAAATGATTTCGACATCTATTGTGGTTACGAGATAAATAACCAAGACAGTTACGCAAAAAGACGGGACTCTGAAATAAAAGGATTCCATTTTAAAGACCATATTTGCAAAGAAAAATCAGCATATCATTATTTGTTCTTAGGTTTTGTCATTTATTACTAAAAAAACAGCAACTATAATGAAACTAATTAAATTTTTAAGCGTAGTATTTTTATTTATGACATTTGGAGATATCAATGCACAGATTTCGTTGCATCCAGGTATAGACTTGGCAGGTATGATCGGCATAAAAGAGACAAGCGACGAGGGGAATATATCTACTTCTGAGGCTCAGATGTCTGCCACATCTCTAAGAGTCAAACTGCTTTGTGATTTTAATACAAAAATTTCGTCTGGACTTGGAGTCGGACTAGATGGATATAGTGAACCAAACTACAACACTTTTCCTGTTTTTGCAACAATCAATTATTTTCCATTCAAGAAAGTGAAATTTTTCGGTTTGCTAGATTGTGGATATTCTCCGAAAATCAATAGCAACTACGTCAAAGGCCTTTTATTTGATGCTGGATTAGGTTATAGGCTACAATTCAAAAAACATTTTGGAATGAATTTCATGCTATATTATAACGCCAAACAATTTAAAGAAAACTACAGGTATTGGATAGAAGGGACAGAATACGAATGGAACCATTCTGCTTGGAGACATTCCATTTCAGTTTCTGTAGGATTCATCTTCTAATTTACATATAGACTTTCCATTGTCCCGCAAAAGTAGATAATTATGACAAGTGTTGTTGACAAATTAAGAGATCATCAGTCATCCACTCCATCAAAGTAGCATGAGAAGGCTGAATTTCGTCGTGCCAATAGAGAATGGATTCGCTGTTCACAACAGATTGAAACTATCTGCAAGATTGAAGATGCTCTTAATATTGACATATTACCAGAATTAGAAGTGGTTTGACGAGAATTTAGAGGATATCGTAATGAAATGAATGAAAAAGGGTGCAGAATCAAGAAAGTGATCTTGATTCTGCACCCGGTGATCTATCTGACGATTAGTTTAGAATGGTCAAACTAAGACATCACAAAGATACTAATGAAAAATAAAAAAAAATGGAAAAATGTTTTTAATCTCTCAAATTAATTTTATTCATTGATAGTTTGAGAGATTTTGTATATCATATAATTTTTTCAAAAACAAACACCACCTACTTCGCTTATTATTAAAATATCCTTAAAGGTATTTTACCCCAAACATCAGTTGCAAAAAACAGAGACATCTTTGGGTAAATTTCTCTGTATGGCGGCTGCCACATCTGTTTTGTTCATGGAATAAACATGAACAGAAGAGACGCCATTGGCATAAAGGTCAATGATCTGCTCTGTGGCATAAATGATTCCTGCTTGCTTCATCGCTTCTGGGTTATCACCGTAACGGTCTACAATTCTTTTGAAACGTATAGGCAATGCAGCTCCCGAAAGAGAGATGATGCGCTTTATCTGATTCGCATTCGTAACGGGCATCACACCTGCCACTACTGGCACATGGATTCCCCTGCCCCTTAAAATGCTCAGAAAGCTATAAAAGGCACTATTTTCGAAAAACATTTGCGAAGTCAGAAAATCACACCCTGCATCCACCTTACGCTTCAAGTTATCTATATCTTCCAGGAACGAAGACGACTCGGGATGGCCTTCTGGGTAACATGCGCCACCGACGCAGAAATTGCCTTTGTTCTTTATCTCTGAAACCAAATCACTTGCATATTTGTATTCTAAATTTCCAGTAAAACCTGCCGGTTTATCTCCTCTCAATGCCAAAATGTTATCTATTCCACGTTCACGAATAATATCTAACTTTTTATCGATATCTTCATGTGAAGACGAAATGCATGAGAGATGAGCTATAGTCGGAATATTCCAACGCTTGTAAAGATCTTCAGCAATGGAGAGTGTATAAACATCAGTTCCTCCTCCTGCACCATAAGTCACACTCATGAAATCCGGATGCAACGCAGCAATTCCTTGGGCCGATTGTTCCACCACTTCATAGTTGTCCTTCGTTTTAGGAGGAAAAATTTCAAACGAAAGTGTATTTCGCTTGCTATTTATAATATCCGTTACTTTCATTTCTATGATTATTTATAATCTTCTCTAACCTTTTTTGCAGCTTCTACTAAATTTTTCAAGCTTGGAATCGTCTCCTCTTCACCTCTCGTTTTTAAACCACAATCTGGATTGACCCAAACTTTAGATACGCTCAACTTTGAAAGAATCAATTTCAATGCCTTCACGATTTCCTCTTCACTTGGAATACGAGGAGAATGTATGTCGTACACTCCAGGTCCTACAGCTGTACGGAAGTTAAAAGATTTTAAGGCATCCAAAATATGAAGACTTGAACGGGATGCCTCAAAAGAAATGACATCAGCATCCATATTATCAATATCTTTAATGATAGGAATGAACTCACTATAGCACATGTGCGTATGAATCTGCGTTTCTGGTTTTACTCCACTATGAACTAAACGGAAGGCATTGATTGCCCAACTTAAATACTCTGTATGCCAATCAGCCTTGCGCAAAGGCAACTTCTCTTTTAAGGCAGCTTCGTCAATCTGAATGATGCGGATTCCGTGAGCCTCCAAATCCAACACCTCGTCACGGATAGCCAATGCCAACTGCATTGCCGACTCTTTCAAAGAGACATCCTCACGAGGAAAAGACCAATTTAAAATAGTAACAGGACCTGTCAACATGCCTTTAACAGGCTTACTTGTACAACTTTGGGCAAAAACAGCATAATCGACTGTTATTGGTTTAGTACGTTCAATATCACCAAAAACAACTGGAGGCTTTACACAACGAGTTCCGTAAGACTGAACCCAACCTTTAGACGTGAAAATGAATCCATGCAGGTTCTCTCCGAAATATTCAGCCATATCATTGCGCTCGTATTCCCCATGAACCAAAACATCTAATCCAAGTTCTTCTTGTTTTTCAATACAACGGGCAATTTTCTGCTTGTTAAAAGCTATATATTCACTCTCTGACTTTATCTTTTTTCGAAACAAAGCACGATTTTGCTTTACATCGGCAGTCTGAGGAAACGAACCGATCGTCGTAGTCGGCAATAAAGGAAGGTTCAAGGCTTGAGCCTGCAATTGCGCACGTGTCTCCCTTTTCGGTAAACGGACAAAATCATTCTCTGTTAAAGCAGTCACACGTTTACGAACATTCTCCTTTTTGGGATGTAAATCTTTATCAAAAAGGTGACAATTATTTTTGTAAAGAGGATTCTTTAATGGATTTGCAGAATTGACAATTGATTTCAGTTCGCTCAATTCCTGCAATTTTTCCTCAGCAAAAGCCATAAGACTCTTGGCATCTTCGTTAATTAAAGACTCGGATTTCAATGTATAAGGAACGTGAAGTAAAGAACAAGAAGTTG
>JALNVE010000288.1 GCA_023227695.1 Paludibacteraceae bacterium | reverse complement strand
TTTTAATCGGTCTAAAAAGGAAACATAAATGCAATATATACAATATCCTAAAAAAGAAGAATGGGGAAAGATATTGACCCGTCCAACTCTTGACAACAGCAGTCTTTTGGACTTAGTACGCAATGTACTTAACGACATCCGCACACGTGGTGATGAAGCTGTAAAGGAATATGAATTGAAGTTCGACAAAGTGTCGCTTCCTTCATTGCAGGTTACCGAAGAGGAGATTAAAGAGGCAGAATTTCTCATTTCTAAAGAGTTGAAAGACGCCATCGTTTTGGCAAAAGGAAATATCGAGAAATTCCACAAGGCGCAAGACCACGAGCTTCCTTGCATAGAGACAATGCCAGGCGTTAAATGCTGGCAGAAAGCGATGCCTATCGAAAGAGTCGGTCTCTATATTCCAGGAGGAACGGCACCTCTATTCTCAACCGTATTGATGTTGGCTATTCCTGCTAAAATTGCCGGATGCAAGCAAATCACACTCTGCACACCTCCAAACAAAGAGGGCAAAGTTCATCCAGCCGTTCTTTTTGCAGCTAAGACTGCCGGCGTAGACTGCATATTCAAAATTGGTGGAGTACAGGCTATCGGAGCTATGGCTTACGGCACTCAGAGTGTTCCGAAGGCATACAAAATATTTGGTCCAGGTAACCAATACGTAACAGCTGCCAAGCAATTAGTTAGTTTGAGAGATGTTGCTATCGACATGCCTGCCGGACCATCTGAAGTTGAGGTTATCGCTGACGAGAGCGCCAACCCTGCATTCGTTGCTTCTGACCTTTTGTCACAGGCAGAACACGGAATTGATAGTCAGGCTATACTGATCACCACAAGTGAGAAGCTTGCAGGAGCTACAGTGATAGAAGTTGAGAAACAACTTGCAGTTCTTCCTCGTAAAGAGATAGCAGAGCAGTCGATCAAAAACAGCAAAATCATATTAGTTAAGAACATCGACGAAGTGGTTGAAATGAGCAACGAATATGCTCCTGAACACCTCATCATCTCAACCAAAAACTACAATGAGATTGCAGGACGTATCACAAACGCAGGTTCGCTATTCCTTGGTTACTACACACCAGAAAGTGCAGGAGACTACGCTTCAGGTACCAACCACACATTGCCAACAAACGGTTATGCGAAGGCATACAATGGTGTTAATTTGGACAGTTTCCGCAAGAAAATAACTTATCAGGAGATTACTCAAGATGGTTTGAAACTTATCGGAGGTGCCATTGAAATCATGGCTGAGAATGAGCAATTGTTCGCTCACAAGAATGCCGTCACGCTCAGACTTAAATAAAAATTGATTTGTAACTCTCTATAAAAAAACAAAATGATATTCTATTTCAAAATCAATGGTGACGAAGACGCCAAAAGAGCCGCCATGCTGGCCACAACCCTTCATGGCTATATTGGGACTTCTGTTCATGCCAGCTCGGCAGAGCTGACGATCATTATGTTAAATAAAAGAGAGAACAATCAACAAATATCTTGATTCATACCAAGGGGGTCTACCCTCTTGAATCAGAACATGTTTCAAAATTAAAAAGTAATCTTATGTTTGAGCTAAAAAAAGTGGTTCGACCAAACATATTGGCGTTGAAGCCATACTCTTGCGCCCGCGACGAGTTCAAGGGAGAAGCTTCAGTCTATTTGGATGCGAACGAAAACCCATATAATGCTCCTTTCAACAGATATCCAGACCCATTGCAATGGGCAGTGAAAGAGAAAATATCCAAAGTAAAAGGAGTCGACAAAGAGAATATCTTCTTAGGCAACGGAAGCGATGAACCTATCGACCTTGTTTACCGTGCCTTCTGTGTGCCAGGAAAAGACAACGTAGTTGCCATTGCACCGACATACGGAATGTATGGCGTATGCGCCGACGTCAACGACATCGAGTACAGACAGGTTCTTTTGGATGAAAATCTCCAGTTTTCTGCCGACAAGATGTTGGAGAAAGCTGACGCCAACACAAAGGTGATGTGGTTATGCTCGCCTAACAATCCAACCGGCAACGCTTTGGACAAAGATGAGATTTGCAAGCTCATCAAAGCATTCAACGGCATTGTGATTTTGGACGAGGCATACATCGACTTCTCTTCTCAGGCCTCTTTCCTTAAGGAGTTGAAGCAACACCCTAACCTAATCGTATTGCAAACATTCTCCAAGGCTTGGGGTAGCGCTGCCATCCGTTTAGGTATGGCTTTCGCTTCGGTTGAGATTATCGCAATATTCAACAAGGTCAAATACCCTTACAACATTAATATTTTGACTCAAAAACAAGCTTTGACGATGCTCGACAATGCTTCTCAAATAAAAGATTGGGTCAAAATTCTTTTAAATGAAAGAGCTAATTTGATCAAAAGCTTGAAAGAGCTTTCCATCGTCAGACACATCTATCCAACAGATGCTAACTTTGTTTTGGTAAAAGTAAATGATGCCAATGCTACTTATGAGAAACTCGTCGAGAAAGGCATTATCGTACGAAACAGAAACACGGTGGTTCTCTGCGAAGGCGGTCTGCGAATTACAGTGGGAACTCCAGAAGAGAACGCGATTCTCCTCAGTGAATTGAAAAAGATGAAATAAGTCATCCATATAAAAACAGAAAAAAGGTTGCTCAAATGGGCAACCTTTTTTATTTCCTGTCATTTAGAAGCTGTTTTATTTCAAAAAATGAACAATCAGAATCATACGACTCAGCAAAAGTCATGGACTTCGTCTGATGATGAACATTCAATTTATCTTTTATCAAGCATTCCAAACACATCCTTCAGAACATCATTTACGCGCGCGCTTGCATTATGACGGATATCAACCTCTTTATCAGAAACCTTTAAGAATAATCCATCAAGTGCCTTTCCTGTTATAAAGTCAGACAAGTCTGCATTCACAAGATCAATCGAAGAAAGAGCCGCAATGTGATTTTCTTGCAAAACACCTGTCATCTTAGCAATTTCAAGTGCAGATTTAACAGCACTACTGTCAAGCAAATTGACAAGTTTATTATTGTAAGTAGCAAAAGCGTTCCACGCTTGAACTGGAGTAACATTAGCTATCTTTACCGTATTCAAAGAATTAATTATACTAGGATTGAACGTACCTTGTAATTGGGTAAATGTATTAGTTCGCAAATAAGTAGTTGCGGCATTATCTGCTCCAAAAAGAATGTTTTTAGCATCAGCAATAGACATGCCAGTGATGGCATTTGCAAATATATCAACTGATTTAGGAGCTGCATTTTCTGCTGCCCGGTTAAACAATGTAACTACTGTATCAGTAGAAGGTATGCTTACTCCTGTTGCATTCAACACTTGATTGAAAGTCTGATTAGACGCCAAAGACTGCACAGCTCCGAAAGTTGTCATAACCTCTTTTGGCAAACCGATTTTCACCGCAGCATCTGCCAAGTATCCATCTGTTGAACCTAGATTTTTTGCAGCGGTCTCAATTCCAACTTGAAGCGCAACCTTTAATCCACTTGAGATATCAATCCCTTGACCTTTATTTGCAGACGACAATGCATCAATCATTTGCTTTGCCGCATCACTATTCAGTACTTTTTGCGCTTTATTTATAATAGATGATAAATTTCCAAAAAAGTCCATATTTTAAGTTTTTTGATTTTAGCAAATATATAAATTAATACCTAATGACTAAATTGATTACAAAAAGAATCAAAGAAAATTAAAAAACCGATTATTTCCTCTTTATTTTTCCGGAAGAAGTACGTTCAAATTCAGACACAAAATCTATTCTTTTAGGCATCTCATAACGAGAAAGACGGGATTCTAGTTTCTTCAACAAATCATCAGAAGATCTTTTTTCTCCCTCTATTTTCAACAGAACCTGCTGACCAAACTTATCACTCGTCTCCGGAATTATATAAAACGGTTCAACGATCAGATCGGCAATCTTTCGTTCAACCTTTTCAGGAAAGACCTTTACACCTCCCGTGTTGATAACATGATCCCATCTGCCTTTCCAAACAAAAGAAACATCAGACAACAACTCTACCACATCATTGGTTACAAAAGGTGCAGAAGATAGATAATTGGCATTAATCACCAAACAATCCCGATCATCGGTTTCAAAAGTCACATCAGGTAAAGCATTGTAAACTGGTTCGTTATT
>JALNVE010000287.1 GCA_023227695.1 Paludibacteraceae bacterium | reverse complement strand
TGCCGATGACACGAAGGAAAATCTGAAGTTCGTAACCCATACGGCATACGTTGTGGATGCAAACGGATGTGCCGACACGCTGATCTTCTACATGGATCCTCCAGCAATTATAATTCCGGACTTCTTCACACCTGACGGAAACGGAATCAATGACCAGTGGATACCAGCAAACTTGAAGCAGGTATATCCTGATGCGAAGGTGTCGATCTACGACCGTTTTGGAAAGAAGCTGGCAGAGTACAGGGCAGCAGATCCAGACTGGGACGGAACTTATAAAGGTAATGACATGCCATCAACCGACTACTGGTACGAGATTGATATTGAAGAGTTGGATAGACAGTATGTAGGTCACTTCACTTTGTTGAGGCAATAATCTATATAGATAAATATAGAGGAAGAGGAATGTGTCTAAAGATGCATTCCTCTTTTTGTTAATTGTGCTTTCTTTTTACTAATGTTTCTTCTTGAAAAAGCCATATGTTTATAATGTTGCTTTTTGTAAAAATTATTTTTTAATAAAGTTTGCTTTTTTTGAAAAAAATATACATATTTGAAGTAACAAATAAAAATCCTATTTAACTAATATTTGTGAGATAGACCATGGAAGAGAATAAAAAAAAGTTTGAGGGAGACAAGAGAGATCAGGAGATAGTTTATTCCAAGGCAATTAAAGCAGGAAAAAGAATCTATTATCTTGACGTAAAGAGAAACAGAAAGGATGATTTGTTTTTGGCAATAACTGAGAGCAAAAAGAAGGTCAATGGAGATGATGCTCAGATATCTTTCGAAAAACATAAAATTTTCCTTTATAAGGAAGATTTTGAAAAGTTCAGAGAAGGAATTGATGATGTGATTGGCTTCATTAACAAGAATATTGAGAACAATCCTTCTGAAAAAGAAGATGGTACCGCAATAGAGGCTCCGAATAGATTTGAAATTGATTTCGGATGATAAGTGAATTTATATAGAATAGAAAAGTTTATTGAATAATGTTCAGTAAACTTTTTTTTGTATAAGTTCTTCGTTTGTCTGATTTTGTTTGTGGCATTGATCGAAAATGGCTAATTTTGTACAAATTTTAGAAGATTATTCAATGATCAATCGCGTTCTTATCAGAATTAAGGTTATCCAAATTTTGTATTCTTATTATAAGGGTAATTGTGGAAGCATAGAAAATGCAGAAAAAGAATTATTCTTTAGTTTAGGTAAAACATATGAAATGTATTTTTACCTTCTAATGTTGGTTAATGAAATAACCGTATATGCACAGAAAAGAATAGAAAAAGAGGAAAATAAGTTTATTACGACTCCTGAAGATAAAAAACAAAGTCGTAAGTTTGTCAACAACCGTTTTGTAAAACAGTTGTCTGAAAATCTCAAGATGAAAGAATACGTAGAAGAGCATTCTTTATCTTGGGAACAACATGAAGCTTTGATTAAAGAATTATATTCTGTAATTACAGCATCTGATGCATATAAAGAGTATATGCAAAGTGCTGAGTTCTCTTATCAACAAGATAAAGATTTGTGGAGAGCCTTATTTAAAGGTGTTTTGTCTGACAATGAAATGTTAGGCAAAGAACTGGAGGAGATGTCTATTTATTGGAATGACGATGCTGATGTTGTTGTAAGTTTCATCGTAAAAACAATAAAATTGTTCGAAGAGTCTGAAGGTGAAAATCAAGATTTGATTCATATGTTTAGAGATGATGAGGATCGTATTTTTGCAAGAGATCTTTTGAGAAATTCTTTGTACAACGAAAAGGAATATCTTGATTTGGTTAATGCCCATACTACAAATTGGGATACTGATCGTATTGCGTTTATGGATATCATCATTATGCAGGCAGCTTTAGCAGAAATTTGTAATTTTCCGTCAATACCTGTAAATGTCTCCATGAATGAATATATTGAGATTACAAAACTTTATAGTACGGCTAAAAGCGGCAACTTTATTAATGGTATTTTGGATGCCATAGTTACAGATTTAAGAAAAGATAACAAAATAATTAAAGCTGCGATCTATACAGACAATGCAAAATAGTTTATTTTTGTTTATAATAAAAAACAAATTTGAGATATGAATTTACAAATGGTTTTATTGCAAGCTCAAGCTGGCGGAGGTAGCGGTATTATGAATATCGCGATGATTGTTCTTATTTTCGTTGTGTTCTATTTCTTTATGATTAGACCTCAAATGAAAAAGCAAAAAGAAACATCTAAGTTTAGAGATTCCCTTTTGGTTGGTGACAATGTTATGACAGCTGGAGGTATTTATGGAAAGATTAAAGAAATCAACGATAATGTCATTTCTCTTGAAATAGCAAAAGATGTTATTGTTAAGATTGACAGATCGTCTATTTATCAATCCGCTGCTGATGTTCAACAACAGCAGAAATAAAATTGACTTCTAATGAAGAAAGATAACATATTTCATTTTTTCTCCATTAGTTTGAGGAAAATTAAAAGGTCATTCAATTTGAATGACTTTTTGATTTTCTTGTTTTTTCTCTTAATATCTTCCTCTTTGTGGTTTCTTCATTCATTGAGGAAAAACTATGAAACTACTATTCGTATACCTGTTAAATTTGAAAATTTACCACAAGGATATGTTCAGTCAAATGAATTGCCGGAGAATATTAAAGTGGTAATATCTGGCCGTGGAACTTCTTTGATGAATTATAAATTAGGAAAATCATTTTTTCCAATCACAATAGATTATACGGAATACTTGGAGTCAAAGTCACTTGCTACTGCCTCATTGAAACCTGTCGTTCAACAGCAATTGAATGTTGGTACAGAAATCTTAGAGATAAAACCTGATTCTTTATTCTTTCTTTTTCATAGAATGAAATATAAAACGGTTCCGGTCAAGTTGTCAGGAAAAATAGAATTAGAGCGTCAATATTCTTTATGTGATTCAGTTGTTGTGGAGCCTAAAGAGGTGATTGTTTATGCACCTGAAAATGTTTTGGACACTTTGCAGTATGCATATACTTTACCTTTTACTATTCCTAATGTAAAGGATACACTTTCGATGAAGATGGGACTTATGCCTTTCCCCGATGTGAAGTATTCCGATCCTGAAATTTCAATATTGGTGAAGACTGAGATCTATACGGAAAAATCCCTTCAGGTTCCTATATTTGTTGACAACTTGCCTGCTGATATGAATCTTCGTATATTTCCTTCTTATGTTGACTTGTCTTTTCATGTTGGGGTTAGTCAGTATGATAAGATAGAAGCCTCCTCTTTTTATGTTTCGGTTGATTATAAAGATATTTCAAAGTTTGAAAAGAGTTTGCCACTTAAATTAAAGGGTATTCCCAAACGAGTATTCCATGTTCAGATAAAGCAAAAAAGTGTTGACTTTTTGGTGGAGGCGAAGAAATGATCAAAATTGCCATTACAGGAGGAATTGGGAGTGGAAAGTCCGTAGTCTCATCTGTTTTGAGACTGATGGGTATTCCTGTATATGATGCAGATAGTGAGTCGAAGTCTCTACTTGTTCGTAACAAAAAGGTAAAGTCTCAATTAATCTCTTTGCTTGGAAATGAAATCTATGATGAGACAGGAGCTCTTAACCGCAGTAAAATGTCATCTATGATTTTTAATGATAAGGATTTGCTGGCTAAAGTGAATGCTATTATTCATCCTGCTGTAAGATTGGATTTTGATGAATGGGTTAAACGACAGAAAACAAATGTTGTGGCTTTTGAGTCTGCATTGGTCTATGAATCTAATCTTGCATCCTATTTTGATGGTGTTTTGATGGTCTGTGCGCCACTAGAAACAAGGATTGAACGTGCTATTCAAAGAGATTCTTCTACACGAGAATTGATATGTAGCAGGATAAATAATCAGTTGCCTGATGAGGTGAAGCAGGAACTCTCTACTTGGACTATCTATAATGATGATGTTCATGCAATCATCCCTCAATTGAGACGTTTGTTGCTTCTGATCTATAAGAAGTAAATCGGTTTTGAGAATAAGGCAACTCCCGAGGTTTATAGTATATAAAAATGTATGTTACTTATTTGCTGGATTCAAGCGGACAATGCAACCTCATTTAAATCCAAGTTTGTCAATTGTTTAAATTTTTGTAAAGGAGTCATATACCCTAATCTTTTCCTCGGTCTCGAGTTTAAGATGTTTT
>JALNVE010000286.1 GCA_023227695.1 Paludibacteraceae bacterium | reverse complement strand
GGTTAATTTTTCTTGACACAATATTACAAAATATTCGCAATAACCAAACAAAAATATTAAAAATACTTACAACTTTTTCTGTTTTTTTTGAAACCAGTTACGGAAAATTCTCAGGTTTGTTTGCCTCGCATAAGCTATAAAACGACAAACGGAGGATGCCAACCTATTGTCGACATCCTCCGTCATCTTATTATTTATATTTTTTCACAATCAATATAATAGATTGATTATCGTGTCACACTCTTCACACCTTTGATGGCCTTGATCTTTCGAATCAGCTCATCCAAATCTTTGGCCTCGCTCACAAACACCGTAATGGTGCCTTGAAATAGTCCGTCCGTAGAGTCTACGGAGATAGAACGAAGAGCAATGGTCGCATTCTTCTGAATCAAAGAGGTGATGTTGGTTACAATACCGATATCATCGTTACCCAAGACATGCAACGTGGCGGTGTACTGGCTGCTCGACTTGCCGGACCAGCGGGCTGAGACAAAACGGTAACCAAACCTCTGCATCATCTGAGGGGCATTTGGGCAATCTATCTTGTGAATCTTAATGCCGCCATGCACCGTGATGAATCCGAAAATGTCATCGCCGTAAATCGGGTTACAGCACTTGGACAAAGAGTACTGAATTCCCTTCAGGTTCTTATCGATAACCAAGACATCATCTTTCGATGAAATCTCCTCCAAGTTGGATGTGTGCTCATAAGTCTCCGCACTGCGGTCTTCTTGAGTTACACTGTTCTCCTTCTCCAAAATCTCCACATAAAGATCCTTGATACGAAGAAGATCATATTTATCCCTAGCCAAGCCTTCGTAAAACTCAGACAACGTTTTGACTCCTATCTTCTTGACCATCTTCGAAACGACAGCTTCATCATACTCCAACTTCCAGTTTTTGAGTCGACGCATCAAGAGCTCCTTTCCCACTCCAGAGTTAGAAAGAGCCTCCTCTTTCAGGATCTGCTTGATTCTGGATTTTGCCTTCGAAGTCTGAACAATGTTCAGCCACTCCAACTTAGGCTTCTGCGTTGGCGAAGTAAGGATCTCCACCTGGTCGCCGTTGCTCAATACCTGACGTATTGGAACGTTCTTGGCATTGATTCGTCCGCCTATACACTTAGCACCCAAATTGGTGTGTATCAAGAAGGCGAAATCGAGCACGGTGGCACCCTTCGGCAATTTCTGCAGATCGCCGTTCGGCGTAAAGACAAAGACCTCCTTGTCGTATAAGTTCAGCTTAAAATCGTCCATATAATCGATGGCATTAGCCTCAGGATTCTCCAGAATCTCACGGATGTTGACCAACCATTTATCCAACGTAGACTCGCCCTTGATACCCTTATATTTGAAATGAGCTGCAAAACCCTTCTCGGCCACCTCATCCATACGCTCGGTACGGATCTGAACCTCTACCCATTTGCCGCCTGGCCCCATTACCGTGGTGTGCAGAGACTCATAACCGTTCGATTTCGGAATAGACAACCAGTCTCTCAACCTCTTCGGATTAGGCTGGTACATATCCGTAACGATGGAGTAAACCTGCCAACACTCCGACTTCTCCTTCTCAAAAGGCGTATTCAAAATGATACGGATGGCGAAAAGGTCATAGATGTTGTCAATGGTGGTGTTCTGCTTCTTCATCTTGTTCCAGATAGAATAGATGGATTTCGTCCTTCCCTTTATGGAGAAATTGAAACCGGCAGCCTCCAGTTTTTCCTTTAAAGGCCCGATGAATTCGGATATATAGGTCTCACGCTCACGTTTTTTAGCATTCAAATCATGCGCAATCGAGTGATAGATCTCGCTGTTGCTATATTTGAGCGAAAGATCCTCCAACTCCGACTTGATTTTATACAAGCCCAAGCGGTGAGCCAAAGGTGCATAAAGGTAAGCGACCTCATTAGCCACGCTGAGTTGTTCGTTCTGCGGATAGTTCTGCAGCGTACGCATCACGTAAAGTCTGTCACATATCATGATGATGATGACACGGATATCCTGTGCCATCGTAAGAAGCAATTTTCTGAAGTTCTCTGACTCGACCGAAGGATTCTTCTGGTACATCTCACAAGCTTTCACCAAACCTGTTACGATACCAGCCACCTGGACACCAAACTTAGGCTCCACAGCCTCCAGTTTGAAGAATCCGGAATTGATCGCTTCGAAGACCACCTTACTCTGGACAGCCACCTTACCGAGGTTCACCTCATCAATAAGAATTGCAGCCGTAGAGATGGCTTTGATCATAGCGGGATAAGCCACATTGGCATCCAGCTTCTGATTGTCGCGATAGTTAAAAATGGAACGCAGTTCCTTGATTTCTGATGGAGTAAACAAACCATCTGCCAACCGCAAGACTTTGCGGTAAGAATCCACCAACTCTTTTCTGTACTTTTCCATATCTTACCCCATTTTTATAATAAATAGTTTTTCCAAAAGACCCTAAAGAAGGGGGCTCCACAGCCCTTTCTGTTGATTCTATTATGGACTTTTCATTTTATGAACGTAAAGATAAACTTTTCGGAAAAAATAATTCACAGATTGAAATCCTATTTTTGCGATAAAACGGCCGAAATTTCAAATTAATAACAATCGAGGGATAAAAACAATTTATCACAAAGAGGGACAGCGAGAAATCACAGAGTGACACAGAGAAGAGAAACTCTGTGGTTCTCCGTTTATTTCTCTGTGATTTTCTGTGAAACAAAGCCATCTTTCATTTCTTGATAAATTTCATCTGGACAATAAATAGGAATAGTCATAAATTCATTAAATTTGCATATTAACAATACAGAAAAGAATATGGCAAAACAATTAAAAAGATCTCCCAATGTCGTAATTGCTGGAGTATGCGGAGGCATAGCAGACTATTTGGACGTCGATCCAACAGTTATTCGTATTGCTTGGGCAATCCTTTCATTGATTACAGGTGTTGTTTTAGGAGTTGTAGCATACCTTGTATGCTGCCTAATCATGCCTAAATAAAATTATGGCAGATGGACTTTCAGACCTTCTGCCATTCATTTTCAATCAAGTAAAATCCTACTATTGGACTTCAAACTCGTATCGGACTATCAGCCAACAGGCGACCAACCAGAAGCCATTAAGGAACTCATTGGCGGAATTCGTTCAGGGGTACCCGCACAAACGTTGCTCGGTGTGACCGGTTCAGGAAAGACATTTACTGTTGCCAACGTCATAAAGGAGGTTAATAAGCCTACGCTTGTACTTAGCCACAACAAGACGTTAGCGGCTCAACTTTACGGAGAATTCAAAGGGTTTTTCCCAGATAATTCCGTTGAATACTTTGTATCTTATTACGACTACTACCAACCGGAGGCCTACCTTCCCAACACAGATACATACATCGAGAAAGACCTTGCCATCAACGACGAGATTGAGAAGCTAAGGCTTTCAACCACATCGGCTCTTCTTTCCGGACGAAAGGATGTGGTGGTGGTCTCTTCGGTCTCCTGCCTTTACGGTATCGGAAATCCGGACGACTTCCACAAGACGATGATTCCTGTCAAAAAGGGTCAGAAGTTGGTATTGAACGCCTTTCTGCGCTCATTGGTAGAGAGTCTCTATGTCCGAAACGAGATAAGCCTTGACCACGGAAACTTCCGCGTAAAGGGCGATACAGTAGATACCTTCCTTGCCTATGCAGACTACATCGTACGAGTTCTTTTTTGGGGCGACGAGGTTGACGCAATTGAAACCATAGACCCGATAACGGGTAACACCCTTGAAACGTTAGACGAGATAAACATATATCCAGCCAACTTGTTCGTCACCACGAAAGAGCGCATCACAGAGGCGTTGATCAAAATAGGTGACGACCTCAACACACAGGTGGCATATCTTCAGTCGATAGGCAAACACGCTGAAGGCAAAAGGCTTTACGAACGTGTGAACTACGATATGGAGATGATACGCGAGTTGGGCCATTGCTCAGGAATCGAGAACTACTCACGTTACTTCGACGGACGTGCACCTGGCACCCGACCATTCTGTCTGCTAGACTTCTTCCCGAAAGATTACCTTATGGTCATCGACGAAAGCCACGTCACCATTCCGCAGATACGCGCAATGTATGGCGGCGACTACTCACGAAAGAGAACGCTGGTCGACTTCGGTTTCCGTCTTCCTGCAGCC
>JALNVE010000285.1 GCA_023227695.1 Paludibacteraceae bacterium | reverse complement strand
CGTATTTTCATTTAAGTCACCACGCAATTTGACCCATTGACACTTAGTATAGTGAAAATACCACGCAATTTGACCTATACGCCAATATTTATGCTTTTCCCCACTAAATTTCTACTGACCCAAATTACCACAGTCATTGCATCTTCTGCGACGGACGAGCTTCAATGGAAACATTTGTCAGATTTGCCATAGCTCATGATATAGACAGTTATGGCATCACCAGTCATGCTCCTGTGAATTTTCCGAACAAATGGTCCATGAGGTATGACGATATGGAAGAATATATTCAAGAATTCAAAAGATTAAAAAATAAATACGCATACGAGATTAACCTTTATTTGGGCTTAGAGGTCGATTATATACCAAAAGTAAAAATGTGTTTGACGATGCCGTACAAACCCACAAATGGGATTATTTGATCGGCTCCATTCATCATATCGACCAAATGGACGACGGCTCGCCATGGAATATAGACGGCGACTTGGAGACATTCAGAAAAGGACTACATCAAATATTCAATGACGATATCGTTGCTTGCACTAAAAAGTTCTTCCATTACACCAATGACATGATAGACTTGGGAGGATTCAACATGATAGGACACTTTGACAAAATTCATTTAAACGGACGTTTTTTTGAAGGGTTTGACTACAATAACACTTGGTACAAAAACCTCATAAAAGAGACATTAGAACTGATAAAAGAAAAAGGGATTATTGTCGAAATCAACACAAAATCTTTCATCAATAAGAGCATCACTTTCCCTCATATAGGCATTTGGCCCGATTTGCTAAAAATGGGAATTCAGGTAACAGTCAATTCAGACTGTCATTATCCAGATTTGATCACATCTGGATTCGACTATGTATACAAAGCTTTAAAAGATATAGGATTCAAATCCACTGTTAAAATCAAAAATGGAAAGTGGACAGAAGACCCGATCATTTGCTAAAACAAGACAGAAACAAGCATACTGAAATACAAAAAGGAACAGATAGAGAAAACCATCTGTTCCTTTTTTTTATTAACTAAGCGTTTAAAAGGGATTCTATCAACATCAACTCTTCATCAGAAAAATCAAGATGATCCAAAGCTTTCAAATTATCCATCAATTGAGCAACTGAACTAGCACCTACAATAACACTAGTAACACGCTGATCCCTCAACAGCCAAGCCAAAGCCATCTCGGCCAACGTCTGTCCCCTACCGATAGCCAAATCGTTCAATTTTGAGATCTTAGCCACCAATTCAGGTGTGATGGTTGACTTCTGCAAAAATCCTGAGGATTTGGCAGCTCTTGAGTTTTCAGGAACACCATGCAGATACTTATTCGTCAGAAGACCTTGAGCCAATGGCGAGAACGCTACCATTCCAACACCCTCCTCTTTCAATAGTGGCAACAACTCTGGTTCCACAGATCTATCTGCCATAGAATAACGTGACTGATGTACCAAGCATGGTACCTTATGCTCCTTCAAGATAGGAACGGCCCTTTTTGTTTGTTCTGCATCATAATTAGAGATACCAACATACAAAGCCTTGCCTTGACGAACTATGTCTGCCAAAGCGCCCATAGTCTCCTCTAACGGTGTATTAGGATCGGGTCTATGAGAATAGAAAATATCAACATATTCCAAACCCATACGTTTCAAACTCTGGTTCAAGCTTGCCATCAAATATTTTCGGCTTCCCCACTCACCATAAGGACCCGGCCACATATCATAGCCTGCCTTCGTAGTAATGATCAACTCATCACGATATGCTCCCAAACCTCGTTTCAAAATGCGTCCGAAGTTCTCCTCTGCAGAACCAGGTACTGGGCCATAATTGTTTGCCAAATCAAAATGAGTAATACCATTATCAAATGCCGCATAAGCAATTTTTTCAAAATTGTCAAACACATCTACGCTACCAAAGTTATGCCACAAACCCAAAGAGATGGCAGGCATAAGGATTCCGCTTCGTCCACAGCGACGATAAATCATTTTAGAGTAACGATTATCACTAGCCACATAAGGTACTGCTGCATGAAGATTGGGAGTACTCACTTTCACATTTATTTGATCCATATATCACAAAACATTTATAGTAGGGTTCTATTAATTAGCTTTATTGTATTTCAAGACTATTTTTATGGTCAATATGACAATGTTTTAAAAAAGCATTGGGTATAATGCAACCAAAAAAGATTGAGGATCTGAAGCGAAAATAACCAATAGACAACAAAACGTAACCCATTATATTTTTTTCTTTTTACGGTGGTAATTAATAGAACCCACTCACATTAAACATATCACACAAAAAACAGAATGGCAACCGACAATACAATTCCTATCACTGTAAAAATCATACCTTTCTTAAAATTAGGGTTTTCTGGCTTGAACATCCAGAAAGAAGAAACAACCAAAGCCAATAATGCTATACCAAAAAATATAGTATACCAGAAAAATGTACTTTTCTTACTTGCAGCTTTGTGAAGAGAAATAAACTTATTTAAAGGAAATATCACATCGCTGATAACATAAGAGACATTTCCTGTTTTCTCATCGTACTTTCCTTGATTACTAAAATAGAGGATTCCATTCTCCTCCTTTTCTACTTTGAAATTCTTTAGATTCAAGGCAGAGTTAAGATCTTCAGACGACAAATTTGGAGAACATGTCTTCTGAATAACCTTTTCCTGTTTTAAGAAGTCAGTATCACGAAACACCAATACTATCCCGCTCAAAGCAAAAATCAAGGCTGAACCAGCCATAAAATAGCCCAAATAACGGTGAATTGACCTCATGTAAAAATTAATAGTTTTCTTTTGCTTTTCCATAATCAAATATTTTTTCTCTAAATTACTAAAATTAGTGATAACAGTATTATTTTTTTTGCGAACAAAAAAAGAAGGTTGCTTTTTTCAGGCAACCTTCTTTTAAGCATATAGAGCAAGATGACTTATTTCAACTTAAACGAATTTATAATTTCCTTACATGATTCGTACTTTGCTGATGTCTTCAATGTATCTGCAATAGATATTGTAACCATAAACATATTAACTCCAGAAGTAAACAGATAATTATCCTGATAATAACCTTTCTTGTCAACAGTCTCGAAACGAGTAGCAGGGAACGTTGAAATTGTAGATGCTGACTCTTTAAAATCTATATATATTAAATTAGGATCATTTTCTCCCTCATCTAAACTACCCCTAAGCATATCTGCGTAATCTTGAAAAATCGAATCGGCCTGAGATGCTTTGGAAATTGTCTCTTTAAAACGGAAAAAATAAATAGCTGTATTATAACCACCCTCTGTAACGTCAGATTTCAAATATGCTTTCACACATTCTCTAGGAAACAAAGAATCGTCTAAAAATGAACCATCAACGGAGTTACCCCAAACATTTTCTGGGAACAATGCCCACATTCCATACATGTTCATTGCCACTTTTCCTGTAGGAATATCACTAGGATAAGTATTCCCTTGATCGTCTGCGTCTTCGTCTTCACTACATGAAACTGCAAACAATGCGCACAAGCACATTGTCAAAATAATTTTCCAAGTCTTCATAAACATTAATTTTTATATAAATATACTAGTTTGAAATTTATCCAAAGATAAAAAATCCAAATTAAAAAATGCACTCTATGAAAACAAAAATTCTCACTTTTCAATGAAAAATGAGAATTAAAACAAAATTAAAAAAAGTGCCCAAAATGAGATTCGAACTCACACACCGTTACCGGCACTACCCCCTCAAAGTAGCGTGTCTACCAATTCCACCATCTGGGCAAAAAAATTGACAGATATTAAATCTGTCAATAAACTGAGCGAAAAACGGGACTCGAACCCGCGACCCCGACCTTGGCAAGGTCGTGCTCTACCAACTGAGCTATTTTCGCAATTGCAATGCAAATATAGAGCTTTTCCGGCTATTTGCAAAGGTTTGGAGAACTTTTTTACATTTTTTTCTCGACTTTAGAACTACTTAATTATCAATCAGAAGTCTAAAAATGTTTTTCTGATGACAAAAAGAATCATGCAAAAAGATTGACCTATGGGTCAATTTGCGTGGTGCAACATGCTCTAATCTGCGATAAATGCTGGTGGTTTGAGAGATTCAAAACATTCAGAGCCAAAATCGAGCAATGTAACTTCTCTATAGGTCAAAT
>JALNVE010000284.1 GCA_023227695.1 Paludibacteraceae bacterium | reverse complement strand
TGTCAAAATAAAAAAATACAAATCAAAAAAAATATCCATTCCAGCAAGCTAGCTTGCTGGAATGGATAAATCATAGTATGTTTGTCCAATAAAACCTGTAACGCTTATTTAGGACTTGATAATGATTATAGATTCAATGACTTCTTAGCTGCTTCGATCTTCTCCAATGCCTTTTGGTTTGCATTGTCGTAATCTGCAACAGACTTCATCACGCCACGAACTTCAACGTAGAATTTAATCTTAGGTTCTGTTCCTGAAGGACGGATTGAAATCTTGTCACTATCTGCAGTGAATATTTGGATAACATCAGATGTAGTTGGCATAACCAATTTAGTAACCTTTCCGTTTTGATCCTTAGCCTCAAGAGAAGCAAAATCCTTAACCATAATAACTGGTGAACCAGCGATCTCTTTCGGAGGATTGCTTCTGAATTCAGCCATCATACGTTTGATCTCATCAGCTCCTGATTTTCCCTTCTTAACGACAGAGATACCCTTGTTCATTGAGAATCCATATTCAGCGTAGATTTGAAGTAACAAATCATACATTGTCATGCCGTTGTCTTTTGCCCATGCAGCAACTTCAGCCAACATGGTACAAGTTGAAACAGCATCCTTGTCACGAACAAAGTTCTCTGGCAAGTAACCGTAGCTCTCCTCTCCTCCACCGATGTAATTCAACTTACCTTCGTTCTCTCGCATTGTAGCTGCGATCCATTTGAAACCAGTATAAACGTCGAAACAGATAACTCCGTTACGCTCTGCAATCTCTTTGATTAATTCAGTTGTCACAATAGTCTTAACGACAAACTCCTTACCATTGATTTTACCCAGTTCTTTCCAACGACGAACCAAGTAATAAGTCAATATCATTGCAGTTTGGTTACCGTTAAGAAGGATGAACTCACCCTTATCATTCTTAACAGCAGCACCTACACGGTCTGCATCAGGGTCAGAAGCTAAAACCAACTCAGCATCAGTAGCGATTGCCTTCTTGACTGCCATGTCCAAAGCAGCTGGTTCTTCTGGATTTGGAGAAACAACCGTAGGAAAATCACCGCTAACAACATCCTGCTCAGGAACATTGATGATATTCTTAAATCCGAATGCCTTCAAAGTAGCAGGAATGATCTCAACACCTGTTCCGTGGATTGGAGTGTAAACAATCTTCATGTTCTCGTTTCTCTTGATTGAGTCAGGAGAAAGAGTCAACTTAGTGATGCAGTTGATATATTTCTCATCGATCTCTTTTCCTATAATTTGGATAAGATCTTTATTTCCTTGAAATTTTATTTCGTCAACAGACTTAATCTTCTCAACCTCCTTGATCACATCAACATCGTGAGGTGGAATTAATTGGCCACCATCGTTCCAATATGCTTTGTAACCATTATACTCTTTAGGATTGTGGCTTGCAGTAAGAATGATACCGCTTTGGCAACCTAACTCACGGATTGTATAAGACATTTCTGGAGTTGGGCGTAAGCTCTCAAACAAAAACACCTTTATACCGTTAGCTGAAAATATATTAGCAGCTGTTTCTGAAAAGAGGCGGCTATTGTTACGACAGTCATGACCGACAACTACTTTGATCTGTGATTCGTTTTTAAACTGAAGTTTCAGGTAGTTTGCCAAACCTTGAGTTGCAGCACCTACAGTGTAAATGTTCATTCTGTTTGTTCCAACACCCATGATACCACGCAAACCTCCAGTTCCGAATTCAAGGTCTTTATAGAAAGCCTCGATCAAATCTGTTTTGTCCGAATTATCCAACATGCGGCGAACCTCTTTCTTTGTCTCCGCATCGTAATTACCATTCAGCCATACATTCGCTTTGGCTGTAACCTCATTCAATAATGCTGTGTTATTATCCATAAAAGTTTCAATAAAATTTCAATCTCTTTATTTCACGTTAAACATTTAATCAAAAACGCAATCGCAAAGATAAGAAAGATTCTAAAAAAAGCCTTAAGAGAATAAAAATTCAATTAGCTTTTCTATAGAATCTTCAACAAAAAAAGACCCCTTTTGTATTAAAAGAGGTCCCTTTTATTCTTTATAATCTTACTTTAACAATAAAGCAGGATCGAGGTTATCTTTCTCTATAAATTTGAAGTAACGGTATGTTGAAACTTTCAAATCGTATGTAGCCATATCATCGCAAACGATAATACCCTTTGGATGCATCTGCAATGCGCTAAGCGTACACATGTGGCTCACTCCACCCTCAACAGCCTGCTGCAAAGCACGGGCTTTATTGTAACCGCTGACAATGATTAAAACCTCATTTGACTCCATGACAGTACCAACACCAACAGTCAATGCAGTTGTAGGAACTTTGTTTATATCGTTATCGAAGAAACGAGAGTTTGCAATAATAGTATCTGCTGCAAGAGACTTCCTTCTCGTACGTGAAGAAAGAGATGATCCTGGTTCATTGAAAGCGATGTGACCATCAGGACCAATACCTCCAACGAACAAATCGATACCACCTGCCTTCTTTATGCGTGCCTCATAATCTGCACACTCCTTCTCTAAGTCTGCGGCATTTCCATTCAAAATATTAACCTGATTGGTAGGTATATCTATATGATGAAAGAAGTTATTCCACATAAAAGAATAATAGCTCTCAGGGTGTTCCTTTGGCAAATTGACATATTCATCCATATTGAATGTTATGACATTTTTAAAGGAGACTATACCTTTCTTATTAAGCTCTATCAATTCCTTATACATTCCCAATGGAGACGATCCCGTAGGGAGACCTAAAACGAACTTGTTATTTTCTGTCGGATTGAACTTGTTAATTGCCGACGCAACGTAATTAGCGGCCCACTTTGAGACAGTCGCATAATCAGGTTGAATTAGAATTCTCATTTTCTTGTCGTTTGTTATTTAAAACAGAAAGGAATTTCCTTCCTTGTATCATTTTTTTGAAAATCAATTTTTTATCTTATCAAAAGAAGATCGTAATTTCTCATTTTACTGCCATTTCGTCCATTGAAAAAGACTGACAAAAATAATAAAATACAAAGAACATCTAACAAAATGCACCTTTTTTTGATAAAAAAAATCATTTTTACTTATTTTTCAATATTTCCAAAGCTATTTGTTTTCCCAAATCTTCACACTCTTCTATTTTAGAAAGCTTCACTCCATGAAGATTTTCCACAGTACCAACCTGTTTCCAATTGTACTTTTCTACCATTTCTGTCATTCTCTTCACTGAAACACCAGCCCAAGATGCAGATCCAAACATACCAAAAATCTTTGATTTGACATCTCTTCGAGTCACCTTCTGAAGCAACGCTTCAATGCACGGGAACAACTCATTCATATAAGTTGGACTACCTACCACCAAAGCTGAATACTTGAAAACATCAGACAAAATGAAAGAAGCATCTGTCATAGAGGCATTATAAACAACGACATTTTTAACGCCACCTGCAACAATACCGCGGGCTACAGCCTCTGCCATCTGTTCTGTATTGCCATACATTGAGCCATATACAACCACGGCTCCGGGTTCACACTCATAACGGCTCCAACGATCATACAAACCAACTACTTTCCCTATATTATCATGCCATACAGGTCCGTGTGTTGAACAGATATAATCCAAAGGAACATCCTTCAACTTAGCCAAAGCCTTCTGTACTGGAGATCCGTATTTACCAACGATACAAGCATAGTAACGGCGCATCTCACTCCAAAACTTATCCAAGTTCATGCTCGAATCAAGGCAACCGCCATCTAATGCACCGAAGCAACCGAATGCATCACCAGAGAAAAGTACACGACGTTTAGCATCGTAAGTCACCATCGTTTCTGGCCAATGCACCATTGGTGTAAGGTAGAAAGACAATAGGGTTGAGCCTAATGACAAGGTATCACCATCCTTCACCTCAACAAGGCCATCTTCAATGCCGAAATAGCCCTTAATCATCGTAAATGTTTTCGCATTTCCAACAATCTTTACATCCGGATACTTTTGTCTTAAAACCCTGATCGATCCGGAATGATCTGGTTCCATGTGGTTTACTATCAGATAATCCACTTTTTTGCCACCAAGAATGGCATCTATTTTTTCGAAGAAAAGATCGCAATAGGAGATATCAACGGTATCAACCAATGCGACTTTCTCGTCAACAATCAGATAAGAATTATAAGC
>JALNVE010000283.1 GCA_023227695.1 Paludibacteraceae bacterium | reverse complement strand
TGACCTATAGAGAAGTTACATTGCTCGATTTTGGCTCTGAATGTTTTGAATCTCTCAAACCACCAGCATTTATCGCAGATTAGAGCATGTTGCACCACGCAAATTGACCCATAGGTCAAAAATCTTGGCATTTTCTGTTTTATTTCATGGCTCTGATTTATCTTTGCGTTGTACAATGATTAATCCTTTTTTTTGTGTATGAACTGATAAGGATCGTGAAAAAAAGGATTTTATGATATGAAAAAGCAAGGCAGAATTGAATAAAATGGCAAAGAAAAAAGCAAAGTCGACAAATTCTAGTGCAAAATCATCGAAAAAGGGTTCTTTTTTATACCGAATTCTTATTTGGATGAGAAATTTAATCCTATTCTTTTTTGTCTCTACTATTCTAGTGACCATTATTTACCGCTTCTTACCAATCTACATTACCCCTCTGATGGTGATTCGTTCTACAGAACAGATGTTTGGCAACGAAAAACTGAGTATGAAAAAGGAGTGGGTTCCTATTTCTGAAATATCAACGAATGCAGTGAATGCTGTTGTGGCTTCAGAGGATAATAACTTCATGAACCATTGGGGCTTTGATTTTGATGCCATTCAGAAGGCGACGAAGCGCAATAAAAAAGGCGGACGAATTTATGGAGCCAGTACTATTTCACAACAGACGGCAAAAAATGTATTTCTATGGCCTGGTCGTTCGTGGGTAAGAAAAGGCTTTGAAGTTTATTTTACTGGATTGATTGAGCTTGTTTGGAGTAAAGAGCGTATTATGGAGGTCTATTTGAATGTGATAGAGACAGGTAATGGAATTTATGGTGTAGAGAGGGCTTCGCAGATTTATTTTGGTAAGCCGGCCCGAAAGTTGACACCTTCGCAGGCGGCTCTTATTGCAGCTGCTCTTCCTAACCCAAGACGATTTGACCCTTCTCATCCTTCTTCTTATATGTATAGAAGAGAGAAGCAGATTTTGAAGTTGATGCGTTTGTTGGGTCCAGTGAAATTGAATGAAAAGTAGTTTTTAAGAGAATGTGTGGTTCTTTTTCTAAGTGAATTGTTTATTTTTACGCTGTTATTTAAAGTAATGGTGTTTTGTAATAAATTTAAATTTATGATTAAAAATCTTTTAATTATGTCTTTAGCGGTAATATTAGGTAGTTGCTGCGGAAGTAAAGAAGAAAAATGCGCGAATGGTCAGGCAGAACCTGCAAAGGCAGATTCTTGCCCAGTAGCAAAATTCGGAAAGGTTGATACGGCTTCAATGAACGTCGAAATCCTTCCTGCAATGGCTTACCCAAAGGGTTCTCCTGTAGACAAGTGGGGAAAACTAAAAGTAGCTCCTAATGAAAAAGGCGTACGTTCCTTGTGCGACCAAAATGGCAAACCTGTTCAACTTCGTGGTTTCAGTTCTCATGGTATGCAATGGTCTGGTGTTGCCAACATCACAGAGGAAAACATGAAGGCTTTGCGTAACGAATGGAATTGTAACATTTTCCGCTTGGCTGTTTATGTTGACGAAGAGGGTGGTTATGCTTACAATCCAACTCACCGTAGCCGTTACGTTGAGAACGTTGTGAAATGGTGTGCCGAAAATGGTATGTACTGCTTGATCGATTGGCATACGCTTACTCCTGGTAATCCGCAAGACGCTAAATATCGTAATCGTCCAGAGACTGGCATCGATTTGGCTGCCGATTTCTTCACATACTGCTCACGTCGTTTCCAAAATCAGAAACACGTTTTGTATGAGGTTTGTAACGAGCCAAACGGTGTCGATTTCGAAAATGATAAGTTCGGAGGTTCAAAATGGCCTGATTACAATAAACCACGTATCACATGGAATGATTTCATCAAACCTTATTGCGAGGATATGTTGAAAATTATCCGTAGCAATGATAAGGATATTGTTGTGATCTGCGGTACTCCTCACTGGAGCCAGCGCACAAATGATGTTATCGGTAACGAGCCAGCAGACGAAAACGGAAAAGTTTACGACAACTTAATGTACACTTTCCACTTTTATGCAGCTTCTCATAACGATGGTCGTCACGATGAAACAGCAGTTAAATTCTGGGATGTAGACTTCATGAAATATTTTGCAAAGGGTGATTCTGCAAAGAGTGTCCCTTGTATCTTGTCTTCATTGCCTGTTTTCGTAACAGAGTGGGGAACAACAGATGCTAGCGGTTGGACCAACTTCCGTCCAGACCTTGCAGACATGTGGTTGGATATATTCAACGGAAAGAATGATGGAGGTCAGAAAGTTAGTTGGTGTAACTGGAGCTTCAGTGCTGAGGGTGGTGCTTGTGCTGCTCTTAAATGGAACGATGGAAACATGATTACGATGGATAAAAAGATTTTGACTGAGTCTGGTAAATACATCTATGACAGATTGAGATCTGCTAAAGATTGATATTTAGAATAAATTTTTAATATAGAAAGAGAGAAGTTCGTTTGGGCTTCTCTCTTTTTTTGTTGAAAAAACGGTCTGTTTGTCATTTTTCTGTTTTTATTAAAAAAAATGAAGTGAATAAATTCTTATCATTAACTAAGAATGTTTTGGAAGTTTATTCTGTTGATATTTAGAAATTTAATTTCTTATTTTTGTTAAAGTTTTAATTTTAACGAAAAAATATTTTTTTTCTCTTGCACATAAAATATTTTTTTTTGAATATTTGCGATGTAAAAATGAACACGATAATAGTTCGAAAAAACAGAATATGTTAAACTTGATTTTAAATAACAATTGGTGGTGGCGCTTACAGAATACGAATTCCGTGAGTGACATTTTCATGTTGTTATAGAAAATCAATATTGAAAATATGCCGAAAGGCCTGTCGATCTCACGACAGGCCTTTTTTTGTTGCCTGCCGGAAATCCCAGAAAGAAAAATCAAACAAAAAAAATAACAAATTTAAGTATATCGAGTATGAACTACAATGTAAATGAACAAGGTTATTATGGTGAGTTTGGCGGAGCCTATGTCCCTGAGATTCTACAAAAGAACGTAAAAGAATTGAGAGAGAATTATCTGAAGATCATGCAGTCTCCGGATTTCATAGCAGAAATAGATCAGTTGCTTCACGATTATGCTGGTCGTCCTACTCCTCTCTATTTCGCAAAGAGACTTTCTGAAGAGGTTGGTGCTAAGGTTTATTTGAAACGTGAAGATTTGTGCCATACAGGTGCTCATAAAATTAACAACGCATTGGGTCAGATTCTTTTGGCTAGAAGAATGGGAAAAACCAGAATTGTAGCTGAGACTGGAGCTGGTCAGCATGGTGTAGCAACTGCTACCGTCTGCGCTTTGATGAATATGGAATGCGTGGTTTATATGGGTGAGACAGACGTTAACCGTCAGTTCTTGAATGTACAGAGAATGAAGATGCTTGGAGCGAAAGTTGTTCCTGTTATTTCCGGAAATAAAACGTTGAAAGATGCTACCAATGAGGCTATCCGCGACTGGTGTTGTAACCCACAAAATACATTTTACATCATAGGTTCTGTAGTTGGACCACATCCTTATCCTGATATCGTTGCAAAATTCCAATCTGTTATCAGTGAGGAGATCAAGAAACAGTTGAAAGAGAAAGAGGGACGCGAAAATCCTGATTATCTGATTGCTTGTGTTGGAGGAGGTAGTAACGCTGCCGGAACATTCTACCACTATCTTCAAAACGAAGAGGTGAAGTTGTACGAGGCTGAGGCTGCTGGTTTAGGAATTGATACAGACATGACAGCAGCAACCATTCACTTAGGTAAAGAGGGTGTTCTTCACGGTAGTCGTACCTTGATTATGCAGACTCCTGACGGACAGATTGTTGAACCTTACTCCATTTCTGCTGGTCTTGATTACCCAGGCATCGGACCAATGCATGCTAACTTGGCTCGCATGGGAAGGGCGAAAGTATTTGCCATCACAGACAAACAGGCAATGGATGCAGCGTTGAGGCTGACAAGATTGGAAGGTATCATTCCGGCAATCGAAAGTTCTCACGCTTTGGCCATCTTGGCAGAGGCTAAGTTCAAACCTTCAGATGTCATTGTCGTTACTGTTTCTGGTAGAGGTGATAAGGATATGAATACTTATTCAAAATATTTCGAAGGACAATTCTAAATAAATTTTCAATTCACAGATTATAAGTTTTGTAAAAGAGTAAGATTATGTATAAATATAAAATAAATAGCAGAACCATCTTGGGCGA
>JALNVE010000282.1 GCA_023227695.1 Paludibacteraceae bacterium | reverse complement strand
GTCAAAATAAAAAAATACAAATCAAAAAAAATATCCATTCCAGCAAGCTAGCTTGCTGGAATGGATAAATCATAGTATGTTTGTCCAATAAAACCTGTAACGCTTATTTAGGACTTGATAAATAGATAAAACCAAGCAGAAATGCCATCGTTGTTATAGATGTAACCAAAAAAAGATAAAAAGTTTTTTATAGTATAAAACTATTTTTTTTGATAATCAAGATGTTATAAAATTTGTAGCTACAATGGTATTGTGATAGAGGCTGCATATAAAAATGCAGCCTCTATTTTAAATAGGGTTAATTCTTTTGTTGTTATTAGTAGTGTTTCAATATTCCATTATTTGCTTAGTCCTATCATCTGCTTGTATTCTGTCAGTTTTGACAAATAGCATGAATGTGATTCTATGTAGCTGTCTCGGCTTTTTTGCAGTTCTGATTGGGCATTCAGAAGGTCTGAAAGCGTGATGGTTCCTGCTTCGAAGTAATCCTTGTTCAGACGAAAATTTTCTTCTGCAACAGCTACTGATTCTTGATTAATCTTTATCTGATCGTAAGCTTCCATCAACTCGCTGTAGACTTGCGAAATCTGAATCATAAGCATCTCTTGAGCCTCTTGTCTTTGATATTCGGCCATCTGTCTTTTTGCTTTTTGTGCCCGTATGGCATGAGTGCCACCCCACCAATCGCTGATAGGAACATTTACTGTGGCGAAAAGCATTCCGAACGATTGCTCCTCTTTTGTGAAATCTTCCATTACATTGTTATGGACGAAAGTTGCACCAACGGCTACGGTGGGAAGATAACTTCCTATTTTCATCTTTTCTTGCAGATGATTTGCTTCTACATTTTTATCCAACAACTTCATTTCAATTCTGTTATTTACAGCCGCTTGTGGTTCTATAAAGACTTCCTCTGGCAAAGTTATTTGTTTTGATAGGTTTGTGTCTATCAGAAAACTGTCAGTTGAGACTTTCATTAGTTGAGCTAATAGCATTTGAAGAACCTTTTGTCCATTTAACACCTTGATTTTATTATTTTTGATTTCGTTTTGTTTTAGTTGGATGCTTAGCAAATCGCTTTTATTACATAATCCAGCATTATAGGCATTTTGAACATCATTTGCGATACTGCTCAGTTGTTCATCTAAAATGTTGAGGGTCTTGGTCTTTTCGTTGAGCGTTATCAAATTGTAATAATATTGTTCAGTTAGAAGAGACACGTCGTCAATGCTTTTCTGACGCTGAAGTTCGCTGACATCCACACCGATCTGAGCCAATTTGTTGCCATTAACTATTTGTCCACCAGCAAATATAGGTTGAGCTGCCATGGCCATTCCTACATAACCGTCTTCAATTCCAGAAACTGGTATGGGAGCAGGAAGTAATCCTGGCATGTTGATTTCGATGTCGACGAGTGGTTTATTCATTTTGAAATAGGAGCCGGTAGCACTTACGTTTGGAAAATATTTGGTGAATGCCTCCTTCTTTGTCTCTTTTGCTGCCTCTAAATTAGCTTGTGCTTGTTTTGACTTGAGGTTGTTTTGGTAAGCCAGTTCCTTACACTGTTCGAGAGTCAAAACCTCTTGAGCGAATGTGCCCGTCTGTAATAAGAGTAATGTTATTAATATCAATGATTTATGTTTCATATTTCTCTGTTTATTAGAGGGGCAAAACTGATTTTTCATTTTCAGTTTCATATTCCTTCTGTTTTTTTTATTTGAAAATCTTCCAATATATAATTGGTAATAATGTGATAATCATCAAGAAAGAGACGAATGTACCGATAAATATAACGGCACCCATAGGTTGCCACATGGAACTTCCGCCAATTACCATTGGCAACACACCCATGGAGGCAGCTGCACTAGTAAGGAAGATAGGACGCATTCTTCTTTGTGCTGCATTCTTGATGGCCTTGAATGCGGACATCTTGCTCTTTTCGCGAAAATTTTCCGCATAGTCTATCATGATGATGCCGTTACGTGTAAGGATTCCCATCAGACTGACGAGTCCAAGTACTGCCGTTAGGCTCATATCACATCCTAGAAACAGGATTCCTAAGGATCCGCCAGGAATACAGAAGAGCATGCAGCCTATGACCAGCAAGGCAAGTTTTATCTTTTTGAAATGTGCCAATAACACAAAGAAGATGATGAAAATGGCGATGATCAGTCCGCCTGCTATTTGGGGAATATTTTCAGAATCTTTCTCTTCGGCACCACCAAAACTAAGGCTTACACCATCAGGCAAATCCATGTTGTCTAAAACAGTATGAACCTCTTTTGTTGCATTTGTTATGTTTACGTTTCGTTGAACATCTGCGATGACCGAAAGGGAACGAATTCCGTTTCGGTGGTTTATCTGTCCAATGTTCCATTCGGGTTTCACATCTGCCACTTGACGTAGCGGCACGCTATTGCCAGGAATGATAGATGGCACGTAGATGTTTTGGATGTCATCAACGTTCTGGTTTCCGCTCTTTTCGTTTTTCAATACAACACTGAGAGGATAATTGCCTTCCCACAGCTGAGTGATAGGAAGTCCGCTGCTGAATTGGCCAGCTAAACCGATGGAGGTCATAGCTTTGCAAATGCCTAATCTTGTAGCCTCGTCGTCGTCCATATTGATGGAGATGCTAGGTAACTCTTCGCTGAAATTGGTGCGAACAAGAGCCAAATTATCCATTCTTCTTAGGCGGGCCACAATGGAATCTCCTGCAAGTCTCAGCTTGTCAAGGTCTTCACCAGAAAGGCGAACTTCTATAGGATAGGCTGCATCGCTGTACTCCAACTGTTTAAACTTGACTCTAGCTTCAGGATAATAGTCGGTATAACGAGGCGTGTAATAATCCAAAAGTTGGATGGTTGCCTCGTTATTCTCCGTGTTAACAATGAATTGTGCAAAGTTTGAACCTCCCATGCTTGGTGCGTATGCTGTATGGAAACGAGGAGATCCACATCCTATGAACGATGTGATGGATTTAACCTTCTGATCTTTCTTCAAAATTTGTTCTAGATTATCTGCCACAAGAGCAGTATTCTCAATTGCTGTACCTTCGGGCAGTGTGATCTCCACTGCAAATTGATTGCGTTCTGCTGTTGGCATTAGTTTCTGAGGTAAGAAAAGATAAAGCAAACCTCCTCCGATAATGGTCACCATACCCAAAGCAAAGGTTGTTTTTGGATATTCGAAGCATTTGTCCAACAGCTTGTTGTAACCGTTCTGCACGATATCCAAAAAAGACCTTTTTCCTTCTTCTTTTTTTATTCCCGTTTTGATGAAATAGTATTGAAGATAAGGAATAATAAGAATAGCCACCAACAATGAGATAAATAGAACAATAGTGATGGAGATTGGGAATGAGAAGACGAAATCCTTGAACATTCCCTTCATGGTGATAAGGAAAGGGAAGAAGGTAAGGCTGATGGCTAATGTTGCACTGATGATAGAGCCCAAAAACTCTTTAGCACTACTTGCTGCAGCATGCCAACGGCTCATTCCATGTTCTAGTTTTTCTACATAACAATCTATGATGACGATTGAATTATCAACGATCATTCCTAACGTCACGATTAAAGCAGCCAGCGTTACCGAATTCAGTTCCAATCCAACTATCAAGAAGGCACCCAAGGATATGAAAATGGTGATCGGAATCGAACTTGCAGCAACGGCTGCTATTTTGAACGGCATCAGAACCATGATGACTATTACTACTGCTAAAATTGCAATAAGAAGCTCTTTTAGAAAATTGACTATAGAGTCATCCACAACTTTACTTTGATCGGTTATTTTATAGACGTTGACCTCTTCTGGCAATTCATTTTTGTAGTTGTCTAGAATGGAGTTTACTCTATCAGCAAATTGAACGATGTTATTTCCTGGATTCATCTCTATTGAGAGCATTACACATTTTTTACCGTTGCTTTTGATGTACGAATCAGCTTCAGGATATTCACGTACAATGCGGGCAATATCTTTTATACGAACAATGTTTCCGTTGGGGTCAGAATAGACAATCTGATTGGAAATGTCCAGTTCAGTCAGATAATTTTGTTTGATGTGAATAGGTGCCAACATCTTTTGGTTGTCCAAATTTCCGCTCATGACGGTAAAACCTTGGGCAAGAATGGATGCGTTCAGTGTACTCACATTGAGCCCGTATGTTGCTGTCTTGTTGGGGTCAAGATAAATGCTGATTTGTTCTTTTTGAACACCGTATCGACGTACATTTCCTAATTCAGGTATTGTTCTTAGACGGTCTTCCAGT
>JALNVE010000281.1 GCA_023227695.1 Paludibacteraceae bacterium | reverse complement strand
TTTTATCAGGATTCCAACCCTTCTTAAATTCTATTCGATTAGACTCTATCTTGCGTTTTTGGAGCAGGTCTTCTATATTAATAGGAATAGCCATATTTATCTACTTAGTTAGATTTAATCTTTTAGACATAAAACAAACTCTCTCACATCTACATTAAAAAAGATCTATTATGAAACAACTTCTCTATTCTGGTTGAGATGAATTTATAAACCAGCAAGGCAATGAAGATGCATTTCAAAATCCCTTCTGAGAAAGCAAACAAGCTGTTTTTTTCCTTTTCAACAAATAAAATTTAAATTCCATTTAGTTGCTTCATCACCATCAACATCACTTTAATCATTAATAGTTCAATGCAAATATATCAAACTTAATTTTAATAAACGATTTTAATCAACAACCTTTATTGACTGAGGCTGCTAAATATGAATATTTGCAATATGATAAAAAAACATGCATATCAGAAACATATAAAAGAATAGATTTGCTAAATTTAAAACAAATTTGAAAAAGAAACACTGATAACATTAAAACAGGAAGACGATAAAAAATCATTATTACAACATCGTCACATATTGTTTTGATAATCAATAACAATACAACAAGGAGGTGCCTGCTTTTTAGGGTAAAAGAAAACCATAACACAAAAAAATAGCATATATGAAAAGTTTCAATTATAAAAAAACAGATGCATTTACATCAGGAGAGTCGTTAGGTAATCCGGCGGCATCTCTTTTTATAGATAAAAATGAATTGACGCCTGCCGAAATGCTCCAAGTTGGAAAACGTCATAAAGGCATCGTCTCTGAAGTGGTTTTCTGCGAACCGTCACAAGTAGCAGACTTGAAACTTACGTATTACTCTTCAGAATGCGAAGTTGATTTTTGCGGACACGGCACCATTGCCACTATGTATGAAACCATCAAAAACGATAAAACTTTATCAAACAAAAAAGAGATATTCATTGAGACAAACAAAAAAGGCATATTAAGGGTCAAAAACCAACTTCAGGAAGAAGATGCTGTCTATATCTCCGCCCCCGATCCTGAATACTTAGAATGTTCTGTAAGTAAGGAAATGATTGCAAAGCAATTAGGCTTCAGTCCCGATCAATTAGGTCAAGGTATAGCCTATGTTTGCTCTGGTTTGCCATCACTATTAGTTCCTGTAAACAGATTAGCAGATGAGATAAGCAACTATCCTGACGAAGCACGTCTGAAAGAATTCTGCCTAGCTAATGGTTTGGTCAATATTCTTACCTATTGCTTTGAAACAAGTCAGGATGAATGTTTTGTCCACACTCGCGTTTTTGCGCCTCTTTTTGGATATCTTGAAGATCCTGCTACCGGATCAAGCAATAGTGCTTTAGCTTATTATTTGTACAAAAACAATAAATGGAATGGCGATCCGGTGATATTCGAGCAAGGCGGAAATGATCGAATATTCAACCATGTTCAGGTCATGATAGAAAACGGAAAAGTATTATTCGGAGGAAAAGCCACGTTAAGAGTTGAAGGTCGTTATTATTTATAACGGGATTTTAAAAACCTGAGAAATATGAGACTTAGAGATTTCACAAAAGAAGATTCAGCCGTTGTTTGTAGCTGGATTACGACCGAAAATGAGTTGTATCAATGGTCGGCCGACAGATTATGTCAATTTCCCCTGCCAGCAGATGCATTATATAAGTATTATGAGTCAATGGGCAATCGTCTCACGCCATTGACTGCCATTGACGATGAAGAAAGAGTAGTTGGACATTTTTTCATTCGTTATCCGAATCCAAAAGATAGGAGTATTGTGCGACTTGGTTTCGTAATTGTCAGCAAAGCTGTCCGTGGACAAGGCTTGGGCAAACAACTTATGCAGACTGCCATTGATTATGCGCGCCAAAGGCTTCACGCAACAAAGATAACGCTTGGAGTATTTTCTAATAACGGCAGTGCTCTTCTCTGCTATAAATCCGTAGGCTTTCATTCGACAAACAAAGATGAGCCGTATCATCTCCCTATTGGTGATTGGAAAGACATCGAAATGGAAATAACAATTAATTGATTCAAGATTATGAATACTAAACGACTGATAATTTATTTGGCCATTGTCTTCGGGCTTACCTATCTCTTCGAATTTCTCGTAATCACACCGATGGCAACAGAGAAAGGTTATGGAAACGATCCGGCAGTGATGGGACTTATTGCCGTCGTCATGTTTTTGCCGGCAATAAGCGTAGTGATTACGCAACTTATAACCAAAGAGGGCTTCAAAAACCCAATGATAAAGCCCAACTTCAAAGGCAATTGGAAATACTATGTTGCAGCATGGTTCGGACCACAAATTCTCTGCGTCATTGGTGCAGCAGTCTATTTCTTAATCTTCCCAGACCGATTTGACCCCAGCCATTCCTATATCCATCAGCTATACGCCGATAAAGGAGTAAAAATGACCCCAGAAATGATGAACATGACCATCATTAGCCAATATGCCATGGCTTTCTTTCTTGGTCCGCTGCTGAATAGCTTTGCCTGTTTTGGCGAAGAATGGGGTTGGCGAGGTTATATGATGCCTAAAATGATGGAAAAGATAAAATTTTTACCAGCTGTGCTGATTGGAGGCTTAATTTGGGGATTATGGCACGCTCCTCTCATCGCATTGGGACATAATTACGGAACAGATTATGCAGGTGCTCCATGGTCAGGAATTGCGATGATGTCTCTTTTCTGCATCGTACTCGGATGCATCTTCACCTATCTGTCTAACAAGACAGGAAGTGTTTGGCCAGCAGTGATAGGACACGGAGCCATCAATGGATTTGCCGCCGCCCCACTCTACTTCATTGCCGACAACACTCATACATTATTAGGACCTTCGTCAACAGGATTGATCGGAATGTCAGCTCTGATCATCGTTGCCATTATTATCTGCATCAAACAGAGAAACTGATGCATCATTTCTTGGCACAACCTTATATTTCAAAATAAATCAAAAGATTTAGAGCATATCGATGTGGCAGAATCCTGAAGGAATCGGATGTTAGTAGATTCGCATGACCACCCCCAAAAACTTTAGGCTTTATGCTGGCTTAATTTTTAATAAGATTTTAGCAAGCTCCTCTTATTTATGTAAAAACAATGACCTACCTTTGTGAAATTATTTATAACAATTTAAAAAAATCCTGGTTATTGTAATCAGAAATATATTTCATATTGAACATGATAACTTTCAAACAAATAAAAGAATCAAAAGATATAAAAACCTACATAGAAAGGGCTGACATTTCGCTCAATGAATTGGGGTATACAGAGCATTCTTTTGCCCATGTAGGAATTGTGGCCAAATTAGCAGGAGATTTACTAAAAAGTCTCAAATACGATCAAAGAGCAATTGAACTGACTCAGATTGCAGCATACATGCATGATATAGGAAACGTGATCAACCGCATAGATCACGCTCAAAGTGGTGCTGTTATGGCATTTCGTATTCTTGATAAAATGGGAATGCCGGCAGAAGATATCGCTGCTATCGTTTCGGCTATAGGCAATCATGACGAAGACACAGCTTATCCAGTCAACGAGATCGCAGCATCCCTTATCATTGCAGACAAGACAGATGTAAGACGTAGCAGAGTTCGCAACAAGCAACCCAACACATACGACATCCATGACAGGGTGAACCATGCGGTATCAGACAATAAAGTCACAATAGATGTAGAAAACAAAAGCATCCTTCAGGAACTAACCATTGACAATAACACCAGTTCGGTAATGGATTATTTTGAAATATACTTGCATCGTGTTCAGCTCACTCGTAAAGCCGCTGCCTATTTCAACATGGAATTTCACTTGGCAATTAATGGCATGAGTTTGTGCTGAAAACAGGCTTAGTAAAGTGTAAAGCTGCTATCGTCCATTTAAAATGAATATTTCTAAGATGCTATCAAAGCGTCTTTCTCAAAAACAGAAGCAAACCACAAGTTTGCTTTTTTTTATATCAACCATCCATTTTTCGAGCGGTCAGAAGCTAAAAAAAAGCTCATTGATGAAATAACCAATAAAAATGAGGAAAATTCGACATTTATCGAGGTTTTATAAAAAAAACATTTGTATATTTAAACAAATATCGAATAAATGGATTTTTTTCTATAAGAAAGGTGAATTCACAGCTGGATTCAAGCGGACAATGCAACCTCATTTAAATCCAAGTTTGTCAATTGTTTAAATTTTTGTAAAGGAGTCATATACCCTAATCTTTTCCTCGGTCTCGAGTTTAAGATGTTTTGAA
>JALNVE010000280.1 GCA_023227695.1 Paludibacteraceae bacterium | reverse complement strand
TCTCTCTTAATAGTTGATCTGTTTTCATTCCGCAAAGATAATGCTATTCATGAATTTTGGGGAATATTCTTGTCGCTATACCAACCCCACCTATCCGCTGATCCCAAGTGACGTCTTTGTGCCAAGGCACAAAAAAAAGAGGATCCCCGAAGGAATCCTCTCCAATACAATCCCGAAGGAATTGAATTATTCTGCAGATGCAGGAGCTGCTTCAGCAGCTGGTGCAGCTTCTTCTGCTGCAGGAGCAGCTTCGGCTTGAGCAGCAGCTTTTGCTGCAGCTTCTTCAGCTTTCTTCTTTGCAACGATTTCAGCTTTTGCTTTGTTTACAGCTTTCTCAGCCTCTAAAAGAGACTTAACCTTAGCTTGTTTGTCTGATTTCAACTTGTTGTTAGCTTCATCAAGTTTACTCTCTTTGTCTTTCTTCCAAGCTTCAAATTTCTCTTCAGCTACTGCCTCTGAGAATGCGCCCTTCTTTACTCCACCCAAAAGGTGTTTCTTCAAGTATACGCCTTTGTCGCTAAGAACGTTTCTAGTAGTGTCAGTTGCCTGAGCACCATTACAAACCCAATACAAAGCTCTTTCGAAGTTAATATCTACAGTAGCTGGGTTAGTGTTTGGATTGTAAGTTCCAATTAACTCAATAAAACGACCATCACGTGGCGCTCTGCTATCTGCTACGACGATGTGGTAAAACGCGTACCCCTTGCGGCCGTGTCTTTGCAATCTAAGTTTGGTTGCCATTTTTTTGTTTTTATTATATATTAAACTTCCGAGGCCAACTCGTGACCTCCTGTCCAATTTTTAGACGTGCAAAATTACAAATTATATTTTGGATAAACATAATGTTTGTCCATCTTTTTTAAGTAATTAGCGGTTACTTTTTATCGTATCTCGTTATTTGTCCTTTCCTGATTTCAGTTGACCATAAATAAAATAATTCGTGGTCAATAACTCTCCACAGACTTTTTCTATTGATCCATTTTTATTGAAACGATATAAACGAACGAGTAACGCTCTATTATCCCTCTTTCATAGACAATTGCACACGTTTTCTTTCTCTGTCTACACCAATTACGCGTACCTCCACATGCTGGTGCAGTGACACAACGTCAGATGGATTGGAGACGTATTTGTCTGCCAATTCGGAGATGTGAACGAGTCCGTTCTCCTTGATGCCCACGTCAACGAAAGCACCGAAGTTGGTCACATTGGTCACAATTCCCGGCAGTTTTAAACCAATTTTTAAGTCGTCTATGGTGTGGATGGTAGGGTCAAATTCAAATACCTTGATGGTCTCTCTGTGATCCCTTCCTGGCTTGTCCAACTCCTCCATTATATCATGTAGGGTAGGAAGTCCTATCTTGTCTGTTTTATACTTTTCAAGGTTAATCTGTTTCTTTAACTCTTTGTTGCTGATGAGTTCTGAAACAGATGTTTTTAAATCTTTAGCCATCAGCTCAACAATGTTGTAGCTCTCTGGGTGGACGGCTGTGTTGTCCAACGGATTCTCCGCATCTTGGATTCTCAAAAATCCTGCGCACTGCTCGAAGGCTTTTTCGCCTAAGCGGGGTACGGATTTGAGTTGTTTTCTAGATATGAAGGCTCCGTTCTCGGCTCTGTAGTCTACGATGTTTTGAGCTAACTGCGGACCTAGACCTGAGATGTAGGTCAGCAGATGCTTGCTCGCCGTGTTCAGGTTCACGCCCACAAGGTTCACGCTGTTGATGACCGTCTGATCCAAAGCCTTTTTCAGCTTGTTTTGATCCACATCGTGTTGGTATTGTCCAACGCCGATTGATTTAGGGTCTATTTTCACCAACTCGGCCAATGGATCCATCAGCCTACGGCCAATGGACACGGCACCTCTCACGGTCACATCGTAGTTCGGAAACTCCTCACGGGCAATCGGTGATGCCGAGTATATGGAGGCTCCGCTTTCGCTTACTACAAAAACTTGCACCTTACGGTCGAATTGGATGCTTTGGATAAAGTTTTCCGTTTCACGGCCAGCTGTTCCGTTACCGATGGAAATAGCCTCAATGTTGTAGGCTTCTACCATTTTGGCAATCTTCTTCATGGCCATGGTACGCTCGTTTTGAGGTGGGTGTGGATAGATTGTCTCGTTATGCAAAAGATTGCCTTGCGCATCTAGACAAACCACTTTACAGCCCGTTCTGTAGCCCGGGTCGATGGCCAAGACGCGTTTTTGTCCCAATGGCGGTGACAGCAACAGCTGACGAAGGTTTTCTGCAAAAACACGGATGGCCTCATCGTCTGCTTTCTCCTTGCTGGAGGCAGCAAATTCAGTCTCGATGGATGGTTTTATCAGTCGTTTGTAAGAGTCGTTCACAGCTTCTGAGACTACTCTTGACAAATCATTATTTCCTTTGACAAATAGGGGATAAAGTCTTTCTAGAGAGTGCTCGTCATCTGGAGTTATGGAGACTCGCAGGAAACCTTCTGTTTCTCCACGTCTCATAGCCAAAAGGCGGTGAGAGGAGCATCTTTTCAACGGTTCGTGTATGTCGAAATAGTCGCGGTATTTCTCGGCCTCATTCTCTTTGCTTTTTACAACTTTGGAGATGATTTCGGCCTCATACGAGAAGTTCTTTCTCACACGGTCGCGGGCCACCTCGTTCTCGTTTACCCACTCGGCAATAATATCTTGTGCTCCCTTGATGGCCTCTTTTGCATCGGCAATGTCGCCTTTCACGAAAGGTAGTGCAGCGTCTTCAGCATCATTGCCTATCTGGCGCATAATGATCTTAGCCAAAGGTTCCAAGCCCTTCTCTTTGGCTATCTCGGCACGAGTTCTTCTCTTTGGTTTGAAGGGGAGGTAGATATCCTCTATCTCATTGATATTCCAAGACTCCAAGATCCTTTTCTTCAGTTCGGGCGTCAGTTTGCCTTGTTCCTCAATCGATTTAAGAATGGAATCTTTACGTTTTTCTAACTCTGTGTATTTCTCGAATTGCTCTTGAATCTCTTGAATCTGAACTTCGTTGAGTTCGCCCGTCATTTCCTTTCTGTATCGACTGATAAAGGGGATGGTCGAGCCCTCAGAGAGCAATTTCAAAGTATTGGCCACTTGTCGTTCCTGGATATTGAGCGACTTGGCTATGATTGCGTTATATATCATTTTCTAAAGGTTAAAGCGAAACGTGAGAATATCTAACCACGAATTCTTTATCTATATTTTGATGAGTAACACATCTTATTGAATGTTGTTACTATCATTCATTTGCACAAATTTTTGCGGACAAAAGTCAGCGGTTGACTGTCCGTTAGGCATTTTGTATTAATTGAGTTTTCTAATACTCACAAATATGATTCGAAATTATCCGCAGAGGGTATAGAGGTCGCCTCGTGGATTGATGACCATTACAGGAATGTTGGATTTTTTGACAATTTTCAGCTCTTTCGGACCGAAAATAATGTCGTCCATTCCGTAGTCTCTGGAGGCTGAGATAATCAGCATATCGGCACCCAACTCATTGGCTTTCAATGCAGCTTCCTTTTCAACTCCTGAACTGTCTTTCTTGGCTGTGACGTATTGGTATTTCAACGAGAACTTGTCCAACAGCGTCTGGATGGCTTGCGTGTTCTGTTTTGCATTGCTTCCGTAATCGTTGGCCGGCATAAGTAATATTTCGGAGTTGAAAAATCGTCCCATACTGCTGCTGAAAGGTCCTTTTTCTCGTTCCTCAATTAATCGGCTCACAGGAACCAACACTTTATCGAATTTGATGGGTTGGTCTGCTTTTACGAAGAAATAGGGGATTCGCAGCTGTCTGCACCAACCCAATTGTTTGAGCGGTTTGTTATATGGCTTTTTGTCCGTTATTTCGAAGATGATCATGGAAGCTTCAGAGTGTTCCATGCAATCTGTGAAGTCGTAGTCTACATCGAGCACGTAGCTGTTAACTTTCAGCTCCGGTTGTTGAGATTGGCATTCCTTTGCCCATTGGTCAAAAGTGGGGGCATAGGTGTCAATGTCTTCGTCTTTTTGTTCTGGTATTCCAAAAAAACAAATCTCCTTCTCGTATCTCTTTGCTAAATGGCAAGCCAATTCCAAACCCTTTTTCGGAAAAGTATTTGGATGGGCTGCAACGAATATCTGTTGTTTTAATTCTGTCATTTTTGATTTTTTGAACTCGGGCAAAGGTAATGAAAAAAATGTAATCAGACGAAGCCTAATAGGTAGGGTGCTCAAAACTTGGTTCTAAAAACATGCTTGGTTTGATAGAGTTTTTATTCGTTTTGACACAAGATTTTCAGGAAGATTTTTGCTTTTCCATATTTTGATATCTTTGACCCTTGT
>JALNVE010000279.1 GCA_023227695.1 Paludibacteraceae bacterium | reverse complement strand
ATGCAAACCTAGGACAGCAGGCTAACATTGACTTGAGCGGCAACGCTTCTGGTGTTTACTTTATCCGTGCTATTGCAGGCGATCAAGTTTATACAAAACAGATTGTTTTAAAATAACAATGAAATAAGATACGGTTTTATCGTACTATTACTATAAATGACGAGGTCACTTTTATGAGTGACCTCGTTTTTTATTGTTATGCAGAATCGCATGGAGCTGAAAATACTTCTATTATCAATTATTAATTCTTTTCTTTTGAAAAAATCATTAACTTTGCGTGCTTTAGTTTATGCACATATATCATATGGGCAGGGAAGCAACTGAAACACAATTAAAAACAACATTATACTTTAAATGAAATCGTTCAAATTAGTCAACAACATCTCAGGATGGATTGTTTTTGCGATTGCGGCAGCAGTCTACATTATGACAATTGAGCCTACCGCAAGCTTCTGGGATTGTGGAGAATTTATCTCTACCGCAGACAAATTGGAAGTTGGACACCCACCAGGCGCACCTTTCTTCATGCTTACAGCACGTTTTTTTACCTTATTTGCTTCAGACCAGGCTCACGTAGCCATGATGGTCAATACATTCTCCGCCCTTTGTAGTGGTCTCTGTATTTTGTTCTTATTCTGGACTATCACGCACCTTGTACGCAGAGGTTTGGTTAAGGACGAAAACGACTTCTCTGCTGGCAAAATAATTGCTATCATTGGTAGCGGTGTTGTGGGTGCATTAGCATATACTTTCTCAGATACATTCTGGTTCTCAGCTGTCGAGGGTGAGGTTTACGCCTACTCTTCACTGTTTACTGCCGTTGTGTTCTGGGCCATGTTGAAATGGGAGGATGTTGCAGACAAGCCTTACGCTAATAGATGGTTGGTACTTATTGCCTACCTGATGGGTCTTTCTATCGGTGTCCATCTATTGAACTTGTTGGCTGTCCCTGTATTGGCATTGGTTTATTACTATAAGAAATACGAACCAACAACGAAGGGAACAATCTATACGTTGCTCATCTCTTTCGTTGTTTTGGCCTTCATACTCTACGGATTGATTCCAGGATTCGTATTGGTTGCTGGTTGGTTCGAACTTTTGTTCGTCAACGGATTTGGATTCGGCTTTAATGTTGGAACCATCTTCTACGCCATGTTAACCGTTGGTTGCTTGGTTTGGGGAATTCTAGAAACCTACAAAGAAGGTGACGAGACAGGAAATGCGAACAAAGAGAATTCTTCAAAAAAGAGCAGTATTCGCACCAAACTTGCATTCCTATTATCCATTACACTGCTAGGAATTCCATTCTTTGGTAGCCATATCTTTTTAGGTATCATTTTGATCATTGCTCTCGGCGCACTTCTGTTCTACAAATCAGAATGGTTCAACATGGCCGTTTTGAACTTGGTATTGCTTTGTTCGGCGGTGGTTTTGCTAGGATATTCATCTTACGCAACCATCATCATCCGTTCAGCTGCCAACACTCCAATGGACCAGAACTCACCAGACGACGTATTTGCACTGAAGAGCTACCTCAACCGTGACCAATACGGCGAGACTCCTCTACTCTACGGCGAATCTTACGCTGCAGAATACAAGAGAGTTAAAAGTGATGACGGATGGACTGTTGACCGTGAAGTGAAAGAAGCTCTTTATGCAAAGAAGATCAAGACAGATCCCAACGAACCTGACCAATACGAGACGTACGGAAACAAAGAGAAGTACAACTATGTTGACGAGCTTTGCATGTTTTTCCCTCGTATGTACAGCAAACAGCAGAGTCACATAGACGCATACAAAGAGTGGGGTCAGATAAAAGGCCGCAAAGTAAGTTATGAAAATATGGGTCAGACCCAGACTACGGTTGCTCCTACGTTTGGCGAAAACTTAACATTCTTCTTCCGTTATCAGGTTGGTTTCATGTACTGGAGATACTTTATGTGGAACTTCGTTGGAAGACAGGATGACATTCAAGGTAACGGTGAAATCACTCATGGAAACTGGCTAAGTGGTATCAATGCCATTGATAGCTTGTTATTAGGAGACCAGAGCAATTTGCCAGATCAAGTGAAGAGTAACAAAGGTCGTAACACATACTTCTTCTTGCCTTTGATTCTGGGTATCCTTGGAATCTTATATATGTTAAACGGAGGAAAGAAAGGAATGCAGAACTTCTGGCTCACTTTCATTCTATTCTTCATGACAGGTTTGGCTATCGTTCTGTATTTGAACCAAACGCCTTACCAGCCTCGTGAACGAGACTATGCATACGCCGGTTCTTTCTATGCATTCTGTATTTGGATTGGATTTGGCGTGATGTTCTTGGCAAAAACTTTTGAAAGAGTATTCAAAGACAAGAGAATTGGAGCGACTATCGCTACTTTGATCTGTTTGCCAGTACCTGCATTGATGGCTTCTCAGAACTGGGACGACCACGACCGTTCAGGCAGATTCACAGCAAGAGACTTCGGTCAAAATTACCTTCTTTCCGTGGCTCCTAACGCAATCATCTTCACCAACGGCGACAATGACACATTCCCTCTTTGGTACAATCAGGAGGTGGAGGGTGTTCGCACCGACGTTCGTGTTGCCAACTTGAGTTACTTGCAGATGGGTTGGTACGTTGACCAAATGAAGCGTCAGGCTTACGAGTCAAAGGCATTGCCTATCTCTCTTAATCCTGCTCAATACTCTAACGGCAAGTTGGATGTTGGTTACATCTTGAACATGATCAAAGACTCCATCACCGTCTCTGACGCGATGACAGTTTTGACAAGCTCAGATCCAAGATACAAGAAACTTGCAGGATACGGTGATGACTTCGATTTCATCCCTACAAACAAGTTGTACTTGCCAGTCGACAAGGCTGCAGCCATCAGTTCTGGTACAGTTCAGGCTAAAGACTCTGCTAAGATTGTCGATAACATCAACATCAACTTAGGAAGCAAACGCTACTTAGGCAAACATGAGATCGTTATTTTGGATATGTTGAAGAACAACAATTGGGAACGTCCTATCTACTATGCAGTAACAGTTGGCGACGACAGTTACCTCGGCATGAGAAACTATTTCCAATTGGAAGGAATGGCATACAGAATTGTTCCTATCAACCAAGGTAGCCGTGTCAACACGGATGCCATGTACGACAACATGATGAACAAGTTCAAATGGGGAGGCATTGAGAACCCTAAGGTATATCTCGATGAGAACAACCTCCGTATGACAACTACATTCCGTCACATGTTCTCACGCCTAGTAAGCGCATTGATTGCAGAAAACAAGAAAGACAGTGCTTTAGCTGCTCTTGATTACTGTATGAAGGTTATTCCAAGTAATACAGTTCCTCACTCTTACGTATCTGTAATCTTGGCCGGACAGTATCTTCAGTTAAATCAGAAAGAGAAAGCATTTGCCATCTTAGACGATCTCAAGAAGAACTCATTGCAATATCTTAATTGGATTGCTAATTTGAAGCCAAACATGAGAAAGTCTGCAATGAACGACTTAGAGGAAAATCTGGGAATCTATAGCGAAGTAGTCAGAATCGAAGAGAAAGATGCTGACAAAGAAACATTCGAAAGAGATTACCAAAATCTGAAGAGATTCAGTGAGATTTATAATTCATATCGCAGATAAATGCTTATAGAACAAACCCCAACGGCATTCAGGATGTTTTTCCCGAATGCCGTTTGGCGAATTCCCCAAAAGGAAAAGACCGTTTATCTTACTTTTGACGACGGTCCTATTCCAGAAGTTACTCCTTGGGTTTTAGACGTATTGGAGAAATACGGAATCAAGGCAACCTTCTTCTGTGTGGGCGAAAATGTCCAGAAGCATCCGGATGTTTTCGAAAAAGTGATAAAGGCTGGACATCAGGTCGGCAACCACTCATTCAACCATATTCAAGGTTTCAAATACAAAACCAAGAATTATTTGGAGAATGTAGAAAAGGCTGATTCTTACATTCACAGTCCACTTTTTAGACCACCGCACGGGCAACTGAGATTCCGTGAGCTCAGCAAGTTGAGACAGAAGTATGAGGTTATTCTTTGGGATGTCATTACTCGAGACTACAACAAGAAACTGAGCGGCGAGTTCGTATTCAATGTTGTGAAGAAGTATGCACGCAACGGCTCCATCATCGTGTTCCACGACTCCCTAAAAGCGGAGAAGAACATGAAATACGCACTGCCAAAAGCCATCGAGTTTCTTCAGCAAGAGGGATATAAGTTTGAAGTTCTAAGCAGTGAGATAGTAGCACAATGCATCAAAAGCAAAAGTGCTGCAACAATTAAGCATGTTTTATCGCTTGACACGATTTAAGGTGGGT
>JALNVE010000278.1 GCA_023227695.1 Paludibacteraceae bacterium | reverse complement strand
AGGGCATTCACCTCATTACGTGGAGGTTGTTTGGTACGACCTCCCATATCGAACGTATCAATTATCAGATTGAAAGCATCGTAATAGGTTTGGCGGATATTTCCCTCCAATCCCATCAGTTCTAACACACTCTTCACATCAGGAATCTTCTTAGCATAACTATCCATCAACATAGCCATCGGAGAGGTATCCTTACCTCTGTTTTCATAATATTTCAAGGTCTTCTTCATGTTGAAAACCGCCCCCTCAATAAACTTACTAGCCAACTCCAGACGCATCTTTTCATCCTGATAAGCTGCTGTCTGTGCCAACAACATTCGTCCGGAAAGAAGGCCGTCTCTTGGCATAAACGAACCTGTATAATTCTCGTAATAATCGAAAAAATGCACAGGAATGTCTTTCTGGCCCAAGAAATTGTACAATGCACTATTGGCACGCAAAGAACCGAACACATAAAACTCTGCCACATCCTCTACCGGCAAATATCGTGGCTGACCAGCACGGAGATATTCTCCATTTCCATCTTCCTCGAACGGTGTGAACTTAAGCGTATTGTCCTTACGTTCCAAAGTGCCTGGATTGAACAAATAATATGTTTTCTTCATAACTGTGATTTTTCTAGTGATTCAATCATTCTCGCCCTTTTTATCGAGAGAATCCGTTACTTCTAGTTCCTCTGCAAAGCAAAAATCGAAATAGCTACAATTTCTACAAACGCCTTTCCGCACTAATGGCGGACATGTATCGCTCTCCACAATCTTCCGTATTTCTGCCTCGATCTCACGAATCATATCCCGATCAACATCGCAGAGCACCACTTCATCCGTCTGGCGCAAGGTAGGATATTCGAGTTTACCTGTAACGCCTTCAATTCCTTTACGTTCAAATACATAGATGTAATATTTCACCTGCCACTCATGAGCCTTCTCCACTTTGTTCGATTTCTTGATTTCATGGATGACTTTATTCTTCGCATCGTAATAATCGACCTTGATGCCGTCCATCTCCACCTCCTCATACTTCTCCGAACGCTGCGGATAACTCTCCTCATGAATCAACTTTCCTTCGAAAACAAGGTCTGATGTCTGCTCAAAACGAATGCCATTAGCATGAAGCCATAGTTCACGCTTACATACATTGTATAAGTTGACTAAAGTTGCATTTATCTGCATATTAAATGAAATTTGAATCAGCTAAGACAGCAGCATTTATACCATTCTCATAGGAATATACATCTTGATAATTTTCAAGATATAAGAATCCGTATTTCTCTTCTCCAAATGTTCGCAGAAGTTCATAATCCTTTCCACTAGGAAATATAGAAAACACAAAATCGGACATTAAACCTTGTAACATTTTCAAATTAATTCTCCTAGAAACAAAATCTGCATCTCCATTTAAAAGAATATTCTCATATACTTGCCAAACATCAGCACCAGAGACATATTCATCATAATAAACATTGAAATCATCCAAAATCTGTTTACTTGACTGCAATTTATCAATAGATATAGATAAAGGGACAAAAACTGAAATGTTAGGAGAATCTATTATCTTCAAACCTTTATCAACATCTTCATAGTTCAACGTAGATACAGCCATTTCAAAGTCTTTCAAATTAGTCATAAACTGACTATTATTTAGACTCTTTATTTTTCTGATTACTAACTCATATATGCTATCAAAATCTTTGTTTTCAAGAACTTTCTTATAATAATCAGGATCAAGTTCTCCCGTTATTTTATATCTATCATCAGATCCATACAGAGTTTTCTCTTTATCACAATCAAACAAATAAAGTTTACAATCCGTTTTATTGACATTTCTGTTTATACGCCCTGCGAGCTGTTCTTCACTATCAATAAGAGACCGATCTTTAAAACCCAAATCCATATCAATATCTACACCAGCCTCAACAACTTGCGTACTAACCAACAAAACCTTTTTGTTTCTACAATCACCTGATTTCAATCTACTTATTATCTCTTTTCGTCGAGGTTCCAATATCGTACCAGATAACAAATAGATTTCATCGAAGAAAGAATTGTTTTCTATAGACATCAAATAGAAATCATTGGCCGTTTTCTTAAATATAAACTCAACGATGGTAAAAACACTGTTATGTTGAGAAGTGTTAACAGCAGAATATTCTTCAGATTTGTCAAATACAAAACTCTTTAAATTTAGCAAATAAGCATCTTTCTCTTCTTTTTGAGGACGAGAACCTGTCAATAAAGAATAATCAAATTGAACTCTATTACAGAAGTTTGGATTCTGAAAATACTTATTCTTATCCTTTACTAAATAGACAAAATCTGCACCCAATTTTTTGGCATCAATAAGGTTTCCTATTTTAGGCAATGTAGCCGACATAACAATAAATTTCATATTAAAGTAAGTCGCATAATTCGCTATAAAATAGACTATTTTATCCCATATTTTTGGAGCATAACTTTGGATTTCATCAATAATCACCACAGAATTAGCCATTCTGTGAAGTAAATAATTTGTTTCCTTCTGATTTGTTTTAAGGACATCAAAAAACTTTATATGAGAAAGCAATGTTACAGGATAATTCATGAACAAATTATCCAGATAATTCAAGTAATCAGAAGATTCATTTCTTGATTTCTTTTGCAAAGTAGCTTTAGAATGTATTTCTGCTACCTCATTCTCATTAAGACCTAATGTTTGAACCAAAGCCTTGTAGGTCTGAGTAATCAAAGTTGTAAATGGAAATACATAATAAACCTTGTTTATAGAGTTGTTCTTATCCGCTCTCAACAATTCTGCCAATGCAAGCATTGAAAGATTGGTTTTTCCTCCTCCAGTTGGAGCCTCAATATAGAAAAGATTCTTATCCAAATTCTTGCGCACATTCGATATCACCTCCATTGCAAGGGAACGACGCAATATATTAAGGTTTGTGTTTGAACGAGAGACATAATCATCTGGGTTAATAAAATCACTTCGATTTAGTGCCGCATAAGTTTGTTGATTATAACTTCTTGAAGTCTCTACATGAGCAACTATTTTTTGTTTTAAAATAGAGTCAATTAGCCCAAAATCGCCATACATACTCTTCCAATTATTCATGTAGTGAGCAGTTGCCAAATAATCAGCAGCTGTAAGAAAAGAATAATTCAATTTGACAAGACTAAATAAAGGGAATGAATTTTCCTTCTCAAAATTCTTATTAAACCATTTAAACCAAATACCCGTAGAAACTCTCCGTTGTAAACATAAATGAATTTTTTTTACATCTTCATCATTCAAGTTGATTTTAAACAAAGCTAAATATGGCTTTAAATCAAACAAATCCTCACATTCCCAATGATCCAGATCTTGAGTCTGATATATTGCAGGACTATGATGCTGATAAATAGGATAACTCAGATATAAAGCTATATTACAAAGAAATACAGACTCTTCATCGGTCAGTTGCAGTTTAAGAAAAGCACTCCAAAAATGAGCAAGATAAATATACATTCCTATTACGGAATGTTTTGCCTCAAATTTGTGTTGAACCTCAAACAAATCAGTATGATTATTCATGCGTTTTCTTTGAAATTCACTATTTATTTTCCCTAAATCATGGAAGGCAATCGCCTGCCAGAAAAGATGTTCTATCTCTTTGGCAAGCAACTGACTATTAGATAATTTTGCTGGTATTGATTTCTGAATTAAGCCACTTATAATTGGATAAAGTTGCTGTTTCTCTGCTATACTTTTTGCGTATTCATAAACTAACGCTGAATGTTCAGCCAGCGACTCAGGAGATCGAGCATCACCTTCCTTTGGTAAGTGAGCATAATATCTATCACTATTCAAAATGAAATTTGAAAAATATCCAGCATTATATTCCATATCAAAACAACTGAATTATTAAATCATCATCAATCTTATAGAATGTACCATTACCACTCATATTCATTTCTTTTTTGAATGTGGCATTTGAGTACACAAAATCACCATAAACATACTGATATAATTTCTCATCAAAACCGATTGGTAATCTTTCAAAATATACCCAAGGTAACTCATCATCATTAAATGAAAAGTCCATCTCTGGTTCCATATCAATAATAAAATTACTAACAGCAGTATTTTTTAAGAACACACTATCTATTTTATATTTAGATGAAAACTTCACATCTGAAATAAAATTATGTTCCGTTGCATCTGTCCACCACAAAGAGAAATCATTCTTACCCATGTAAGGCAAAAACTCAGCTTTATACGACATAATATTGTCATACAAAGCCTTTTCGTCTTCATTTTCAAGATTCAAAAGCACATAACAACGATACGCAGGTTTAATCAGAATCTGTTCTGTTATAATAAGATTTCCTCCAGCTT
>JALNVE010000277.1 GCA_023227695.1 Paludibacteraceae bacterium | reverse complement strand
GTGACGAAGGTATTGTTTGGGAGGCTTTGATGGCAGCCCATAATTTCCGTTTGGATAATTTTACAGTCGTCATTGATTGTAATGGCCTCCAATATGATGGACAAACAGACGAGGTGATGAATAAGAGTCCGTTGTCAAAAAAATTGTCCTCTTTTGGCTTTTTGGTCAATGAGGTCGATGGACACGACTGTAAGAGTCTGCTCGCCGCATTAAATAACCATTCGGAAGGAATGCCGATGGCTATCATAGCCCATACAGTGAAAGGGAAAGGCGTCTCGTTTATGGAAAACAGAAAAGAGTGGCACCATTCCATTTTGACTGAAGATCAGTATAAACAAGCTCAATCGGAACAAGAATGAAAAAGTTCACGTCAACACAAGCCCGGACCTATTCGAGGTTGGGACAAAGAGGCGCTATATTTGGATTGGCTTTGCCTGAATTGGCACAAGAGAATCCAAACATAGTCGCATTGACGGCCGATTTGGCCTCCTTGTCAGGATTGGAGCGATATAAAACAATGTTCCCGGACCGATTTTATAACATTGGTATAGCCGAACAAAATATGATAGGTATTGCTGCAGGATTGTCGTCTGAGGGTTATCTGCCTATCGTTACGACGTACGCTACTTTTGTAACTCTTAGAAGTTGCGAGCAAATCCGTCATTTCTTAGGTTATATGAAGATGCGGATGGTGGTGGTTGGTTCGGGTGCCGGATTGGTTCAGGCTTATTCGGGTGCAACCCATTATGCCATAGAGGATTTATCTGTGATGAGATCTATTCCTAACTTGGTTGTGCTTTCTCCTGCTGATGCAGGTTCGGCACTGCTGGCTTTTGAATGGGCGGTGGGTAGCGATAGACCAGTTTATATTCGTTTGACAGGGGCTCTTAATTGCCCGATCGTTTACAAAGAGGGCTTTGATTGGCAGTTAGGCAAGTCAAATGTACTTTTAGAAGGAAAAGATATTGTGATTTTTGCTACTGGAGTGATGGTTTTTACTGCTATGAAAGCGGCTATTATTCTGTCAGAACACGCTATCTCCGTTAAGGTGGTAGATATGTATTCCATAAAACCGATAGACAGACAAGAGATAGAGGATGATCTTGATTGTAAGTTGATGGTCTCGCTGGAAGAGCATAATGTGATAGGAGGGTTAGGTGGCGCAATATCGGAGGTTTTGTCCGATTACGCCCATTCACCTATTTTATTGAAATTAGGAATCCAAGATTCGTACGGTTTGGCTGGCGATTATGAATATCTTCTTTCACAAAATAGACTGATGCCCGAGGAGGTAGCAAGCGATATATTGACAAAATATGAGCATATAAGAGGATGATTTTTGATTTAGCAAAATATAAAGATGCTACGGCTGCGATAGATGACAGTGGTTTGGAAATCTCGTATCGGGATCTTTTGGATGCATCGACTCGTCTTTCCCATTTCTTTTCATCTCGTTCGCTGGTATTCTGCTTTTGCAAAAATACAGTAGGATCGTTGTTGGGGTATGTCTCATTTCTAAATGGAGGAGCCGTACCTATCATGCTGGATGCAAATAAGGATTCGGAGCTGGTACGTAAACTTTTGTCCGCTTATGCACCGAATTTTTTATGGTTGCCAGACGAAGAGTCTGGTTTGTATGGAGGTGATCTCCTGTATTCAGAATGGGGATATTCCTTAGTCCTCTATTCGAAGCAACAGGTTCCAATGGCCGATGAATTAGCTTTACTGCTCACTACATCCGGTAGTACCGGTAGTCCTAAATTGGTACGCCTGAGTTATGACAATATAAAGTCTAATGCCAGATCTATTGTTGAATATCTTGGCATAACAGATTTAGAACGTCCGGTAACAACCCTCCCGATGTATTATTCTTATGGATTGTCAGTCATTAATACTCATTTGATGGTGGGGTCAACCATTCTGCTCACAGAACAGTCTATCATGCAAAAAGAGTTCTGGCATTTCGTGAAGGAGCAAGAAGCTACGTCTATGGCAGGTGTGCCTTATACATATGAGATGTTGCGCAGATTGCGTTTCTTCAGAATGGATTTGCCGAAATTGACCACGCTTACGCAAGCAGGTGGCCGCATGAAAGCAGACTTAGTGAAGGAATATATAGAAGGTGCTAAGATGACAAATAAGAAATTTTTTGTCATGTACGGTCAAACGGAGGCAACTGCCCGAATCAGTTTCTTACCATGGGAATATGCCGAGTCGAAATATTCGAGTATCGGCATAGCCATTCCTGGTGGAAAAATCTATCTTTTGGATGAGAAGGAAGATGAAATTAAGGAATCGGGACGTGATGGCGAGTTGGTCTATGCTGGCGAGAATGTGTCATTGGGTTATGCAGAGGAGAAGGCAGATTTGTTTAAGAAAGATGAGAACAAAGGTATACTCCATACTGGAGATATAGCCAGAAGGGACGAAGATGGCTATTTTTATATCACGGGACGGATGAAACGTTTTGTGAAAATATTTGGCAATCGTTGTAATTTGGATGCGATGGAATCCTTGTTGAAGGATATTGTACCAGATTGCGCTTGTATTGGGGTAGATGATCTAATAACGGTTTTTGTAACGAAGGATGGCTTGTCGGAGATAATAAGAACTTATTTAGTTCAAAAAACAGGATTGAATAATCGGGCATTCAATGTTCGGTTGGTGGATAGAATTCCAAGGTCAGAATCGGGAAAAGTTTTGTATGCAGAATTGAATAAATTGTTGGATTGATGGATATAACGAGTATATTGAATATTCCACCATATAGCTTGGATAAAAAAGAAAAACGGGATTTATTGAACTCGTGTTGTCAAGAGTTGTCCAGATATCACTATGATAACTGTGATCTCTATCGGAAGATGATGGATGCAGTGGGTTTTGATGTGGAAGAGGATACTGATTATACTGCCATTCCGTTTCTTCCCGTTCGACTTTTTAAAGAATTTGAATTAAAAAGCATATCTGATGAGGAGGTGGTAAAGACGATGACCTCTTCTGGTACATCTGGACAATCGGTATCGAAGATATATCTTGATCGTGATACATCAGCCAACCAGACAAGGGCATTGACAAAGATCGTCTCTTCGTTTATTGGGACAAAAAGGGTTCCTATGTTAATCCTTGATTCGAGCAATGTGATAAAGGATCGGAATATGTTTTCGGCAAGAGGAGCTGGCATTTTGGGCTTTTCTATGTTCGGTTCGAAAAAGATATATGCTTTAGATGATGAAATGAATCTGAATGTGCCTTTAATCCGTGATTTTTTGGAGGAACATAAAGGGGAAACCATTTTTTTGTTTGGTTTTACATTCATGGTGTGGCAGCATTTTTATAAGAAATTGCAAGAGACAGGTTATCGGCCAGACTTATCTAATGGTATCTTGATTCACGGGGGTGGATGGAAAAAACTTTTGTCAGAGAAGGTGTCGTCAGTCGATTTCAAACAATCCTTGAATGACGTGTGTGGAATTCCCGTAAATCATATCCATGATTATTATGGCATGGTAGAGCAGACGGGAACGATATATATGGAGTGCGAATGTGGACATTTGCATGCGCCAGCCTTTTCTGATGTGCTAGTTCGAAGGGCGAATGATTTTTCGTTGTCTGAATTTGGTGAAAAAGGCTTGTTGGAAGTAGTGTCAATATTGCCACATAGCTATCCGGGGCATGTTTTGTTGACAGAAGATGAAGGCGTGATTTTAGGGGAGGATGATTGTCCTTGTGGCCGTAAAGGTAAATATTTTAGGATAGAGGGAAGAATTAAAAATGCGGAAATCCGCGGATGTAGTGATACGTATGCAGCAAGGTTCTGAAAATATAAAGTTATTGTTTCCTGATCGCATAGATTGGGATGTTTGGCGAAGTCAGAGGTCGGATGTTCCTTATTCAGAAGATGTTATTTCTTTTTTGGATGAGTTGTCGAATGCATTGTTGCACGACAAAAATGCACGGTCTTATCCGGATGTTATGACGTTCGCCTTTTTTTGCAGGCGGGCGAATATAATGAAATGTAAGGAACAAACAGCTATTAAGGAGTTGAGGCTAGGTAGGGGTGTGCTGTTTCATATAGCTCCATCTAATGTGCCTATTAATTTTGCTTTTTCGTTAGTGGCAGGATTATTGGCTGGAAATGGGAATGTAGTGAGGGTCTCTTCTATAGAATTCCCTCAGGTTGATTTGATTGTCAATTATTTAAAGTCTTTTTCTGAGACGAACCGTTGGCCTTCAGTTTTGCAACGGATTGCTTTGGTGCAATACGACAGGGGCGATCAAGCCACCTCTTTTTTCTCTTCATTTTGTCAAGTTCGTATAATTTGGGGAGGTGATGCGACGATAAATCAAATCCGAAAGTCGCAAATCC
>JALNVE010000276.1 GCA_023227695.1 Paludibacteraceae bacterium | reverse complement strand
TTTACGCTTGGCAATATCTCTCTTAATAGTTGATCTGTTTTCATTCCGCAAAGATAATGCTATTCATGAATTTTGGGGAATATTCTTGTCGCTATACCAACCCCACCTATCCGCTGATCCTTTATTTTGCCTCATGCAAAAAGATAACGTATATACGTTTATTCTAATACGATAAGGCATAAAAAAAGAGGCTGCGTCACCACAGCCTCCTTGTTATATTGGGTCAATCAATTATAAATTTGGATTGATTGTTTTCCAGTCCTTAACAGGAGCGATGATACCCATTTCGATAACTTGGTCTCTCAATTCCTCAAGGTGTTTGTAAGAAGCATCAAGACCTGCCTTCTCTTCAGCAGTAAGGTCTGACAACTGATAGTGAACACCAGTCTTATCGATTGTTGAGTTCATAGCCATCAAGATGTGATCGTAACCGTTTGTGTTAACGTAGCATCCTGCAGGCAACTTGAATGGCTCACCACCCATAGCAGCAGCAATCATCTCAACAGAAACGAATGATGGGCTTTGGAATGAAGAACGGCCACGCAATGCGATGATGTTAGAACCACCTTGGATAGTCTTTTGTTTGATCTCCTCGAACTGCTCTTTTGTAAGCTTGTCAGTTCCTAGAAGCTTCAACAATGGAGTTCCATCAACAGTAGCTTTGCTTGCGCAAGGGATCATCTTCTCTCCGTGTCCACCCAAAGTTACACAACCTTGAACTTTATATTGAGCAATACCGAAGTGCTTTGCCAATTCGCTTTGCAAACGAGTTGAATCAAGAGCAGCCAAAGTAGTTACTTGATTTGGTTTAAGACCAGATTCTAACAATACGATCAAACCTGTAATATCAGCAGGGTTGAAGATAACAACGATATGCTTACAGTTAGGAGCATACTTCTTTACGTTACGACCGAAGTCAGCAGCGATTTGAGCATTTCCCTTCAACAAATCCTCACGAGTCATACCCTCTTTACGTGGAGCACCTCCTGAAGAGATAATATAAGAAGCATCAGTAAGAGCCTCTTTAACGTCAGTTGTCCAGCTGATGTTTACACCGTCAAATCCACAGTGATACAACTCCTCTGCAACACCTTCCAAACCTTTTGCAAATGGGTCATAAAGACAGATGTTTGAGCTTAACTTCATCATGGCAGCACATTGAGCCATGTTAGAACCGATCATACCTGCTGCACCTACAATGGTGAGTTTCTCGTTTGTTAAAAAATTCATAACTTTTATTATATATTAATTAATACTACAATTTGATGCAAATATATTCATTTGATGAATACAAAACTCAAAAGTTTTTATCTCTTATGACAGAAAATATTTAAATATTTCCAAAAAACTTTCTATGCTAAATCAGAAAGAATATTTCAGCTCTTTTTTCAATATTTGCGCAAAGAAGATTGCATTACATTCTCTCCGGAACTTCGATACCCAACAATCCCATTGCCGTCTTAATCACCTTAGCCACGCTCTGTGACAACAACAAACGGAAAGCCTTTTTCTGTTCATCCTCTTCCTTCAAAATAGAGAAGTCATGATAAAACTGGTTGTACTCCTTGACCAACTCGTATGCGTAGTTGGCTACCAAAGCTGGGCTATATTCGGCACCAGCCTGACGAACTACTGATGGGAAATTTGCCAAGTTTTGAATTAAGTTAGACTCCTTCTCCGAAACCTCCATATCTACTGGCAATGAAGATGGCAATTGGAAGCCAGCCTCAGCAGCTTTACGAAGTAAAGAACGGATACGTGCATGTGTATAATGGATAAATGGTCCAGTATTTCCGTTGAAATCGATAGATTCTTTAGGATTAAACATCATGTTCTTACGAGGATCCACCTTCAACATGAAATACTTCAAAGCTCCCAATCCGCAGATACGGGCTATGTTTGCGATCTCCTCTTCAGTGCAACCCTCCAACTTACCCAGCTCGTCAGAAGTCTCGCGGGCTGTAGAGACCATCTCGTCCATCAAATCATCAGCGTCGACTACCGTTCCTTCTCTTGACTTCATCTTACCCTCTGGCAACTCAACCATTCCGTATGAGAAGTGAACCAAATCCTTACCCCAAGAAAATCCGAGTCTGTCAAGAACGATAGAGAGCACTTGGAAGTGGTAGTTCTGCTCGTTTCCTACAACATAGATCATTTTGTCGATGTTGTACTCCTTAAAACGCTGTTGAGCTGTACCGATATCCTGAGTCATGTAAACGGAAGTACCATCGGTACGAAGAAGCAATTTCTCATCCAAACCATTTTGGGTCAAGTCTGCCCAAACAGAACCGTCCTCTCTACGATAGAAAGCTCCTTTTTCCAATCCCTCCATCACCTTGGCTTTTCCGTCAAGATAAGTTTGAGATTCGTAATATATCTTATCGAAGCTTACGCCCAAACGTTTGTATGTCTGGTCAAATCCAGCGTAAACCCAACTGTTCATCTTCTCCCACAAAGCAACCACTTCAGGGTCGCCGTCTTCCCACTTCTTCAACATAGTCTGAGCCTCAAGCAACAACGGAGCCTGTTTCTTAGCCTCCTCTTCGCTCAAGCCTTTTTTCTCCATCAACTCTTTTACCTGAACCTTGTACTCTTTATCAAAGCGTACGTAGTAATCACCAACCAGATGGTCGCCCTTTTTGCCTGATGATTCTGGAGTCTCCCCGTTTCCGAAAAGTTTCCAAGCCAACATAGACTTACAGATGTGGATACCTCTATCGTTAACGATGTTGGTCTTCACCACCTTGTAACCATTTGCCTTTAAAATCTGGCAAAGGCTGAATCCTAATAAGTTGTTTCTGATATGGCCTAAGTGCAAAGGCTTGTTGGTATTTGGAGAAGAATACTCCACCATGTAAAGAGGGGATTGTTCTGTAACCTCAACTGTTCCGTATTGATCATCGGCAACGATAACGTTGAGAGTATCAATCCAATGATTCTTTGAGATGGAAAGGTTCAAAAAACCTTTGATCACATTAAACTTTGAAACGAGAGATTCTTCTTTCTGCAAAGCATCACCAATCTCTTGGGCTGTAAGCTCCGGATTTTTCTTGGAAATTTTCAAGAAAGGAAAAACAACCAAAGTGAGGTCGCCCTCAAACTCCTTACGTGTAGCCTGCAATTGAACTAATTTCTCATCGATAGATTGACCGTAAAGATTCTCTATCACCTTACGAATCGACTGTGTCAATGTGTTTTCTAATGTCATCTTGATCTGATTATACGTTTAAAAAAGCAATGCAAAGATAATGTTTTTGAAGGAATTAAATTAGCGCGAACAAACAGGAATTTAATTATTTTGTTGAAGAATGTAAAATTCTTCAACTTTCCAATTGGACCAATTGATCCAACCAGGTCAATTGGCCTAATTAGGCAAAAAATGCGGAGGCATTTTTTGCCCCCGCAATTCTATTAATGGTGGAACAAACGGATACCAGTGAAGGTCATCGCCATTCCATATTTATCGGAAGTTTCAATAACATTGTCATCACGAACAGAGCCGCCAGGTTGAGCAATATATTGAACACCGCTCTTGTGAGCTCGCTCTATATTATCACCGAATGGGAAGAATGCATCTGAACCCAATGCCACACCAGTCAACTTATCCAACCATGCACGTTTCTCTTCGCGGGTGATAGGTTCTGGTTTTTTAGTGAAGAACTGCTCCCAAGTACCATCTGCCAAAACATCCATGTAATCGTCAGAGATGTAAACATCGATAGTGTTATCACGGTCTGCACGACGAATCTTCTCCTTGAAAGGAAGGTTCATAACCTTTGGATGCTGACGAAGGAACCAAATATCAGCCTTGTTGCCAGCCAAACGAGTACAGTGGATACGAGACTGCTGTCCGGCACCAATACCGATCGCCTGTCCGTCTTTTGCATAGCAAACGGAGTTAGACTGAGTATATTTCAAAGTAATCAAAGAGATCAGCAAATCACGACGAGCTGCAGCTGGCAACTCTTTGTTTGCAGTTGGAAACTCCTTGAAGATAGACTCATCTAGCTTCACTTCGTTTCTTTCCTGTTCGAAAGTAACGCCGAAAACATGCTTTCTCTCAATTGGATTTGGCGTATAATCAGGATCCATTTTGATCACGTTGTAAGTGCCCTTACGTTTTCCCTTCAAGATTTCAAGGGCACGTGGAGAGTAACTAGGAGCGATGACACCATCAGAAACCTCACGGTTGATCAAGAAAGCTGTCTCCTCATCACATTCATCAGACAAAGCGATGAAGTCACCGTAAGATGACATACGGTCTGCACCACGGGCACGAGCATAAGCCGTAGCCATAGGAGAGAGTTTTGCATCGTCCACGAAATAAATCTTCTTCAACGTATCAGAAAGTTCGACAGCCACAGC
>JALNVE010000275.1 GCA_023227695.1 Paludibacteraceae bacterium | reverse complement strand
TGCTCTGTCTAAAACACAGAAGATATATGGCTCATATTGGAGTTCATTTGGAGATGTGGCAGCAAAATTAGGTAATATTGAGATAGAAATATGTACGAATTCTCTATCATAATACCTCATTACAATGATGCTCAGAATCTACGGAGGTGTTTGTCTTCTATACCTCAGCGAGAAGATATTCAGATTATCGTGGTAGATGATAATAGTGACCCGACAAAAGTAGATTTTGATCATTTTCTTGGTGTGGATGATCCCCGTGTTTCTGTTATCTTCTCAAAAGGGAAAGAGGGTAAGGGACCGGGGTTTGCTCGCAATAAAGGGATGGAGATGGCAGTTGGTAAATGGATTCTGTTTTCTGATTCAGATGATTATTTTACTCCGAAGTTAAATGAAGCTTTGGATCTGTATAAAGATGATGATTCTGATATTGTCTTTTTCAAAGCTAATAAGCAGAGTGAGGAAGGTGTCGTTACTCCATACGCTATGGTGAATGATGCAATAGATGAGGCTAGGTGTTTAGGTTTCGGAGATGCTATTACTTATGGAGTGCCTTGCCCATGGGGCAAATTGATAAAAAAGGAATTTCTTTTAAAGAATAAAATTCGATATCAGCAGATTATAGGGGGAGATGATATTTTTTTTTCTGTAAAGATGGCCATCGCATTGAAAAAATATATATTGTCAGACCTTACCATTTGCTGTATAGTTGATAGAGCAGGTTCCTTGACACGGAATAACCAATGGCAGATTTTTTATTCGTATGTGCGAGCTTGTTGTGATGCATACAAATTGATGAAGCCCTTGGCAAAGGAAAAGATGGCGAGTTTGTGGACCTCTGCTTGGTGGGGTTTTCTTTGGGCAGAGAATAAATGGCGAGCATTGATGGCAACTCCTCGAATTTTTGGAGCAATGGGTTTTATATCTGCTTTGAGATGTTTAAAGAAAGGTCTGAAAGTTGGTGCGTGGGATTGGAAAAATAGAGAGAAATAATGGATAACGTTATATTAGAACATAGTTACAATAATCAATCGAAAATTTTTAGCGGTGACTCTGATTATGAGAAGAGATTGACTGCTTCATGGTTTGATGAAACTACTGCCGATTATTGGAGACACAACCGCATGTATGAAGCAGTAGATTGTTTGCAACACGATACCTCTGCAAGTTGGGTTACTGTAGGTGATGGTCGTTGGGGATTGGACTCTATACGAATAAAGAAACGAGGATTTCAAAATGTATTGCCTACTGATATCTGTGAGACTCTGTTGTTAGAGTCAAAACAAAAAGGTTTGATTGATGATTATAGTGTTGAGAATGCGGAAAAACTGAGCTTTGCGAATGAATCTTTCGATTATGTGTTTTGTAAGGAGTCTTTTCATCATTTTCCAAGACCCTATATGGCTTTGTATGAAATGTTGAGGGTTGCATCTAAGGCAGTCTTTTTAGCAGAACCTAATGATGATCCTGTTCCTTCAACAATCAGTGCTAAGAATTTTATAAAGTACAAGGTTCGTTCTTTTTTATCTCGTTACAGAATAGGTACAGAACCGAAATTTTGGGGCAAGCCTTATTATTATCAAGGTGGTTATGAAGAGAGTGGTAATTTTGTCTATTCTATCTCTCGTCATGAGGTAGAGAAAGTTTGTCAGGGAATGAATTACCCCCAACTAGTGGTAAAGGGCATTAATGATAGTTACATTGAAGGTTGTGAATTCGAATCGGCTGATGTAAACAAATCAGATATGTTCAGGACAATCCAAAAGGATATATCAGAACAGGACAAACGTTGCCAACAAGGCAAATCGATTTATAGTATGGTTTTACTTGGGTTGTTCAAAACAAAGATGGATGATCAGACTAGAAATATGTTTGTCAATCATGGTTTTGAAGTGATTGATTTACCTAAAAATCCGTACGTAAAATGAATGGCGAGGTTCCTGTTTTATACATCATATTCAATAGATTAGATACGGTAAAATCCTCTTTTGAGGCAATCAGAACGGCTCAACCTAAATCTCTTTATATTGCAGCAGATGGACCGAGAAAGGACCGAGAAGGTGAATCTGATAAATGTGAAGAGGTTCGTTCTTGGGTATTGTCTCATATTGATTGGAATTGCGATGTTCATACCCATTTTCAAAAAGAAAATTTAGGATGTGGACATCATCCCGAAAAAGCCATTAGTTGGTTGTTTGAGAATGAGGAGTGTGGTGTTATTTTGGAAGATGACTGTGTGGCAAGTCCCTCGTTCTTTGATTTTGCTTCAGAGATGTTGAAGCGTTATAAAGACGATGATCGTATTTCTATTGTCTGTGGTTCCAATTTTGATCAGGAGCATCGTTTTCAATCTCCCAATGCCGATTATTTCTTTTCGAAGATTTCTTATACATGGGGATGGGCTACTTGGAGACGGAGTTGGAAACATTATGATTTTTCAATGAATGACTGGAACTCGATAAATCAACGTAAGTTGTTGAAATGGTTGTTTTCAGATTTGGAATATAGGGAATATTGGCGATTTATATTTGATGAAACCTATATGAATCAGCCGCAGGATTTGTGGGATTATCAGTTCTTTTTTTTGTGTTACAAGAGAAGACAAATGTCTGTAGTTCCAAATGTGAATGTGATTTCGAATATAGGAATAGGAGAGTATGCTACTCATACGATTGAAGCAGATGGAAAAATGTGTTTGGAAACGGATAATCTTTTTTTTCCATTAAAACATCCAGTAGATATGGTCTGTAATTCATTGTATGATTCTCATTTGCAAGAGGTTTGCTATGGACGGATTCCTGTGGTAAGCAGATGGAAAAAGATGAAACGGGCAATTAAAAAACTTTTGAAATAAGTAGGTGTTATGCGTAATCTTCTTCAAAAGATTTTGGTTTGGATATTTCCTCAATTGGCAATGTTGAGAAGTAAAGAGTATGACTTCACAAAACTTAGTTCATGGCACAACCGTGTAAAGTTGGGAAAGAATGTCAAAATCAATACGGTATCTATAATGTCTGATGTGGAGTTAGGCGATTATTCTTATATTAATGATAATTCAGTAGTAACCAATACAAAAATCGGTAAGTTTTGTTCTATCGGACCTAATTTTTTTTGTGGTTGGGGTGTGCATCCTACCAATGGAATCAGTACTTCTCCTATGTTTTACTCTTCCAATGCTTTAAATAGTATTAGCTCGGATATGAAGCTTGATGAACATCCTATGATTACCATTGGAAATGATGTCTTTATCGGTGCAAATGTTACTGTATTGGAGGGCGTGAATATAGGCGATGGCGCAGTGATAGGAGCAGGTGCCGTTGTATCCAAGGATATTCCACCATACGCTGTTGCTGTTGGTTCTCCTATACAGATTATTAGATATCGTTTTTCTGAAAGTCAGATTGAAAAATTTCAGCGCATTGAGTGGTGGAAGTTTGATAAGGAAAAATTGAAGGATATTGAACAGATGTTTTTTGATGTAGATGCCTTTCTAGAGAAATATGATCTCAAAGATTAAAGATATATGAAGCTCTCCATTATTACAATCAATCGAAATAATCTGGATGGTCTGCGCAAAACAGTTGAGAGTGTCCTGTCTCAGACTTGGAAAGAGTTTGAATATATCGTAATTGATGGTGCTAGTACCGATGGAAGTGCTGAATATTTGGCATCACAGTCAGAACACTTTACCTATTGGGTAAGTGAACTGGATAATGGAATTTATAACGCCATGAATAAGGGCATTCTAAAAGCCCATGGCGATTATCTATTCTTTTTGAATAGTGGTGATTATTTGGTGAATGAGTATGTACTCGAAACGGTTAGTCCGATGTTGTTTGATTCCGATATTATTCAAGGAAGTGAATACAGAGGTTCTGTCTCTCCTGAAAAGTTAACTCGTGGATATGCCCATTCTGATATTAGTTTCTTAGAGGTTTATAAAGGTCTTTTTCTACATCAGGCAAGCTTTTTCCATAGGTCGTTGTTTGACGAGTACGGCTTATATGACGAAAGTTATGCAGTTAATGGTGATACAGCGTTTTATTTGAAAACATTGGGATATGGTAATGCATCCTTTAAATATATTGATGTGCCTGTATCTGTATTTGTATTAGGTGGTATCAGTGATGTGGAACTAAATGAGAAGGCAAAAAAGATACGCGCAGAAGAGGATGCACACTATTTAAATGAATTTTCTTTTCGTTTGAGGTCTTTTTGTGAGGAGAGCGAGAAAAAGATAAACTTATATGATCTACTTCATAAGTATAAGTTTATATGGTATTCTACCATGGGGTTGGCTCGATTGGCTGATTTGTTTAAAAAGTAAAATGACATTAAAGGTTTTGATTCATAAAATATCTCGTAAGTTGCTTAAACTTGTACTAAAGCCAATACGAGTATTGGCTTTTCATAATGTTAGTGATTTTTATGAT
>JALNVE010000274.1 GCA_023227695.1 Paludibacteraceae bacterium | reverse complement strand
ATCCCCGTTATGACAACAAATTGCTAGAAAATAAATAACTTTGCCAAAGTTAACTTTTAGACAATTAAAATTCAATCTAAATATATGAGATTCAGATTAAGACTTTATGTAAATAAGCAGGTTTATGGCAATGTACTGCCTATTAACTACCAATACGAACAATCAGCGGCGATTTATAAGATTCTTTCCCGTTCGGGAGAAGATTATGCCACTTGGTTGCATGACAATGGATTTGAGTTGCAAAATGGAAAACGTTTTAAGTTGTTTTCTTATTCTCCGTTTAAGATTGAGCAAAGAAAAGTGCTGACAGAATCTGGGCGTATCTGCATTCTTTGTAATGAGATAGAATGGCAGGTCTCTTTTTTACCAAAAAAGTCGACAGAACGTTTTATTCAAGGTGTTTTTTCTAACCAGGTATTTGAAATAGGAGATAAGCTTTCGAGAGTTCAGTTTCAGGTAAAAAACATTGAGATGTTGCCTCCTTTGGATTATACCGATGAAATGGAATTTTCTGCCATGTCGCCTGTCTGTTTACGGAAACGCAGGGAAGATGGAAGCATTGAGTATATGAATTTAACCGATGAAATGGCTAAAAATGCAATTTTGTCTGGTTTGATGTCACGATATGAAGCTTTTTATGGAAAACCATACGCAGAAAGTTCCAGTTTCGATTTTGATTTGTTAGACATGCCCAAGTCTTCTTTGGTTATGATAAAAGCAGGAACTCCTGATCAAACTAGGGTTAAAGGTTATAAATGCCGTTTCCGAATCAAAGCCCCTCAGCCGCTAATGCAGATCATGTACGAAAGTGGTATCGGTGAGGAGTGCTCTCAAGGCTTCGGATGTGTGAGAGAAAGTAGAAAATGAATGTTGGTTCGAAAATAAAATATAGTTTATGATACGAGAAATAATAAATTTTACTTCAGATTTAATTTCTGATATACCTGGTATTATGCAATGGAAGGTTCTTCCAAATAAGGGACTTCATATTTTCGTGGATTTGGATAAAGAAGGACATTTGAAGAATGATATGAAATATGGAGTAGATTATTATTACTATCAAGAGGGTAACGATGATAGGATTATTTCTACGATTATTGCATACGAAAATGAAGGTAAACGTGTGGGAACAACAATGAATAAAGTCTTAGATAAAAACAAACAGATTTTTTCTTGTTCACCATTTATTGTAAGTTTTAAAAAGAAGAGCATTCTTAGTGAGGAGAATAAACAAAAGGTCTTAGATCTTAAAAAGATAATTCCTATTATTCCAGGTTATTTGGATGCAGCGGATAAAGCATGTGCGATAGATGATAATCTAATACAGTTATCAAAGGCATTTGGTCTATCATGTGAAGTTATTTTAAATAAAATCAAAGATTTTGTTATCTCTCAAACAGATAAAAATGGTGTCGCGACGGATGTGTCCATTTTTGATAAAATGAAAGATGATGAGTATGTGAGTCTGTACTTAAGAAATGTTCCATTAGAAAAATACAAAGAAGCTCATGACGTCTATCTAACAGAGAAATTGTTTAATGATAACAAGTATAATAACCAAAAATCAATTACAGATGAGACTTTTGGATTGAGTGGATTTTTGAATGGTTTAAATGCAAAGAAACCATTTCTTGTACACAGAACTGCATCAGAATTTAAAGGAATTAGTGGTCGTGTTCAAGCAAAAGAAGCAAGAGCATTAAATGATTTTGAAACATTATTGTCTAATAAAGTCCTTCCTAATCCTTTGCCTATTGTGATAGATAGGAGAGAGATAAATAGAAAGTGTATATCTATTTTTAATGAGGGAAAACCTTTGTCTTATAGAGAAATAATTAAACGTCTTTTCTCTGATGAAAACGTAGAAGAATTATCGAATTATTATTTATTGAATTACACGAAACGTAAATCTATAGTAATTAATGATATTGATTTTGTCCCTTTATTTAAATATGTTTTCCCTTCAAAACTAGTTATTGAGAATGTGACAGAGGTGTTTCTTAACAAAGAATCTGGGAAGGAAAATGACATTAAGATAGATACAGTTTTTGATTTTGAACGAATTGTTGTTCGAGAAATATTCAACAATTCTTTAGTTAAGATAAAGGAAGATAGATATTCGACAAACTATTTTGAAGATATTGATCCCCAATATGTTAGTGGAGGAGATGTGATGTTTCTGTTGATAATGAAATATCGCAAGGCATTTTATGATTATATCTATAAATCTAAAACTAATGCTATAAATACTCTAATGTTTGACGATATGATGTATAATTCCATCTTGTCGGATATAAGAACGGATGAATATACTAATGAGAAACATACTAAGTCACTAAAGCAAACAAATAATGAATCTCAAGCAGAACATGAACATAGAAATGAGAAACATACTAAGTTTTTCTCTATTAAGAGAAAAATAAACATTTGGTTTAGCTTGTATAAATTATTTAATAACAATAAAAACACAGTAATTATGGCTTCAAAAGTAACAGACTTAATGTCTAAAATGAGAAGTGTAGTTAAAGGAGATTCAATATTGGAAACTCCTGAAGAATTTGCTTTCGGCGCAGGGCAAATTGTTTCTTATTTAATTGACCGTAGTGTTGCAAGTGATAAAACATACGCATTACTTGAACCCTATCTACAAAAAACGAAATCGAATTTTTTACAGGATTCAATTTCGCAGTCAATTGCTACATATAAACATGATATTAGAACGAATAAAGGACCTTTCCAGGCTTTAGCGTCAAATGTTTTGACATTTGACGAAAATGTAGATATGAAACCTTTATTGAAATACTTCCTTGCTGGATGTTTTTGTAGTTGTGTTATTTATGATAAAAAACAAAGTGATAATAATTAAAAAATAGGAGATATAAATTATGGCAGAGTTTAATAATCGAGTTTACGGAGCTGCAGTAGTTAAGGCAGTTAACTCAAACTATAATGCTGATTTTTCTGGTCAGCCACGTACATTACCTAATGGTGTCGTATATGCAACAGATAAGGCATATAAGTATACATGTAAGAATTACATGAAAGATGTTTTTAGTGGAGAAAAGATATTCTATTTCAAATCATTAAATGCAAATTTGAATCCATTGTCATTAGACGAAACATATAAAAAATATTTTGGAGAATTCCCTAAAAAAGGAAAAGATGTAATAAAGTCAGAGGTGGCTAAAAATCTTTTGTCTTGTCTAGATATTCGATTGTTTGGAGCCACATTTGCGGGAGAGGCAAATATATCTTTACATGGACCAGTTCAAGTAAATCATGGTGTGAATATATGGAAGGAAAATAATATTTATACTGAACAGATTACATCTCCTTTTAGTAATAAATCCAATGATCCTGAAGTTGAAAAGGGTATGACAACTATTGGTCGTCAGTCTAAGTTGGAAGAAGGTCATTATTTGCATCATTTTTCTATTAATCCAGGAAACTTGAAAGACATCATTGCAGTAGCAGCAGATGGTGCACAAAAACTGACAGAAGAGGATATTGAGAAGTTGAAAGAGGCAATGCGTAGAGGTGCAACTTGGTATGATTCAGCATCTAAAGCAGGTTGTGAGAATGAAATGCTAGTGTGGGTTCAGTTGAATGAAAATTCGAAAAATGTATTACCTAACTTTACAACATTAATAGACTTGAAAGACGAAAAGAAGGAAGGAAAATATGTATATGATTTTACTAAATTGAAAGCTGAGTTGGATAAACTTTCTAGTGATATAAAATCCGTTGAGGTTTATTATAATAAGCAGACAATTCTATTAGAGAATCTTCCAAATAAGACACAGGAAAACGATTTGTAATTATGGCTAATCAAAAGTTGATATCGTTTGATTTAAAGGCCGAATTTGGCTTCTTTAAGAAGCCAGATATTAATGACATATATTTGACCTATAATATGCTTCATAAACCAGTCTTACTTGGCATATTGGGAGCTATTGTAGGGTTGCAGGGATATCAGAAAAATGGTGTTTTCCCTCAATATTATGAGAGACTAAAACATCTGAAAATCGGAATAAAGCCATTGAATGATGATAAAGGAAACTTTAGCAAAAATATGGTGAAGTATAATAATGGGACAGGCTTTGCAAGTAATGAAGCTGGAGGAAATCTTATTATAACAGAACAGATTCTGATTAAACCTGCGTATCGTTGTTATGTGCTTTTGAATCTTGAAAATGAAGATGAAAAAGCCTTGTATGGCAATATTATGTCTTATAAAGCTGAGTTTTTGCCATACATGGGTAAGAATGAATTCTCTTTGTGGTGGACAGATGCAACGGAACATAATTATACTCTTAAAAAGGAGTTTACATCTGATTATAAAATAGAGAGTATATTTCTTAAAACAGAAGCTGTTGGTGGTTATATACCAATAGTTATGTCTGTTTTTGCTTCAAATCAGCCTCCTACATGGGCTTATTTT
>JALNVE010000273.1 GCA_023227695.1 Paludibacteraceae bacterium | reverse complement strand
TCAAAATTACCATATCTTTCTAACCATCGTCTTACAGTATGACTTCCTTGTATGCCATACTTCCGATGAAGAGATCCTAAAGATATCTTATTTTCTTCATACTCTCTTACTACCGCAAGCTTAGAGCTCATCGGGTAGTCTTTTTGTGAACGTCTAACGTACTGTCTTTCTTTCCCTTTCATATTCGTTACTTTTTTGTTGTAACGCTATTTCAGGACGTGACAAAATATCAGCAAAAAAGGCTGCACCCATCCGGATGCAGCCTTTTCTTCTCTTATTTCAAAACTATTTATTCCCAAAACAAACTTGGCATTGAACCTTCTTTCCAAAGAAGTTTACCAGGAGCCTGTCCCAAACTATATACTTCACCATCAACAACAACAGTTCCATTCTTGATAACACCCGCATTATAATCAGCAGGTACAGCAGTAACAACACTATGAAGATCACTTGCATGTGACAAGCAATTTGAGTAGCTGCCATTAGACAAATCAAAGCCTATGCCCACATCTTCATTTCCTTTACCATTAGGAGTAGCACAATATGAAAAGACATCTCCATAATATTTTCCAATCAAATCACCAGCATAAGAATTAGCTGCAACAGAAAGGATCTCTGCGGTTCCTGTTGCATAACAACTGACCATATAACCCCATTTAAACTGGCCTACCAAACCGCCACAAATTCTGCCACAAATCATCTTTCCTCCTTTTGAATAGCAACCTACAATACTGCTGCCCTCTCCTGATTCTCCAACCAAACCTCCTTGTGAAGTAACACTAGGATCATTCGTTGTAAAATTACCAGTTGAATAGCAAGCCACTAATGAGCCCCAATTTTCTCCAACCAAGCATCCTGAATAACTTCCTCCATAAACATTAGCCAAACAGCTGGATTTTTGGATAGATCCATAATTTAGAGCTACTAGACCTCCTATACGAATTCCTTTTGTGTTTTCATCTCCAATATTACCAGAGTTGACAACACAACCAATGATCGTTCCTCTGTTTTCAGCTGCTATAACTGCAGATTGTCTGAAATCACCATTAAAACTTACATTGTTTACATAAAGATCCCTCACCACAGCATTTACACCTAGGTAGCCAAACAATGCTATGTTTTTTGCTACACCACTTTCGCTATTGTAAACTAGCTGAGAAATTGAACTTCCTGCACCATCAAATACACCATTAAATGGTTTGTTTACGTTTGATGCCATTGGTTCCCAATTAATAGAATCCGGCAAACGGATATCACCATTCAGTTTGTAATAAGCATTCAGAAAAGCATCAGCACCTGAATTTATCATATCTCTGATTCCCAATAATCCGTTTGCAGAAGATACAACATAAGGATCATCTTGTGTTCCTGTTCCTGAAACATCAAGGACTGTCTCTTTTGCATTTGCCAAAAGCTCGTCAGTAATTTTTAAATTGATCACATAACGATAACCTGATTCAAACTTACCGTTTTTAACCTTTGTTCCTGATATATTGGAAGCGATACATTTTTTTATAGTTTTCCCATCAAAAGAACTCATAGTTACCGTAACGCACAAATTTGAAGTAGAGAGATCCAACGTTGGAATTATCATCTGATAACCATCAATAGTATCTCCCATCATCATCTTCATTCCTCCGTTGTCTTGCTCTGATTCCTGCATAAAAAGTGAAATGCTAGGCATAACATACAAATAATCATCAGATAAAGTTGCCGTCTCGTTTTCGAGATCAATCAAATAATCACATTTAGAGACAAAGACTTTTGCAGGTTCTTTTGTTGCAGTGTCAACAGCCGATACAGTTACATTAGAGACTTTCCAATCAGATGAGCTTTGGTTTACGAAATGATAACGTAGCATTGACGATATATGTTTCATTCGTATACCAGGGAGAGAATAAGAGGGTTCAGCACCACCCAACACATCAGCAAGGATCTCCGTCACTGGTTTTGACGCACCATACATAAAATCCATTTTAGCCAAATGTTCAGTTGATTTTCCAACTTGAGGTGCTTCTGTATGTTTAAGATTAAAATCTAGAATCTTGTCGCCATTATAACTATAAGATTCCATATTCGTAACAGCAAAGACCTTTCTCATCTGCAAAAATTCCACAGGCATTTCTCCGCTGAAATCGGCAGATGGAGATGTTGAATCATTAGAATAATTTATGATTGAAAACTCATAGCCTGTATAAGGAGTATAATCTGTAAAGATAAAAGCATCATTTTCATCCAAACCAAAAATTCCTAGTTTATCACCTTCGTGCCAGATAAATTTTTCACCGGATGAATAATCAGTATTACCATAAATAACTCCGCTACGAAGTTCTTCTTTTTCACTCATTTGAGCTTTTATAGTTGCTTTAACCATCTTAGATTTAGGAGATGAAACACCCTCTCTCTCATCATTCAAATCATCACTACATCCTAAACAAAAGAAGGAGAAAGCAATCACTTGCAAATACAACAAAACCCTAATATAACTAATTTTCATACTATAAACTTGTTTTTATTAACCAATAGAATTAATCTGATTACTAACCCAATTTTCTACTTTTTAAAAAATTGAAAAAAAAGACAAAAGATTAAAGAAAACCTCCATCGTAAAAATCGTCTCCACTAACGGCAACAAAGTCTTCAACCTCCAGTTCAATCACCTCTATTACAGGACGAACATATCTCTCTTTTTCTCCTAATTTTGTTTCTGGTGAAACATCATTCAAATTCAACATGCTTTTTTTTATCATTTCTACTCAATTAAATTTTATTCGAATATTACACAATATCCAAAATAAAGAAGATTTGTTTCAAAAACCCTATCATTGTGTTAGATTGCCCCTATGACTCACAAAACGAGCGCAAAGTTAACATTTAATTTTAACACAAAAAACCAAAGTCAAGCTAAAGTCTGAATTTTTTCAGAAAAATATAATAACATTCACCGAATACCCAGCGATGAATATTTCTAAAATCAACGTTTTTGTTTTTAAAAGATTACAAGTACAACATTAACTTATTGGGGCATTTCCTTATTGCTTTTCCTCTTAAAAATATAAAAAAAAGAGAGATTTATATCTATTTATTACAGATAAATGAACAAAAAAAATACATTTTTCTAAAAGCAATTTACAGAACATTGTTTTATAGCACTTTTCCTGAAAAGACAAACATTCCAAACTAAAAAAGAAGAGTCTGTACTCATCAAAAATACAATCCAACAATTATTTTTGAAGTAAACATTCTATTTTCTTTTTGATCATCAGAAAAGCATTTCGTTTACCAAAAGTTAATCTTTAGTAGGTTCCTAAAGAGCTGGAATAGGCAATTAAACAAAATACGTCTTGTTTTTCTGAAAGATTTTAGAATTCAATGTTGAAACATCAAAAAAAATCAGGGTATCTAACCTTAAAGATTTGACACCCTGAATTGTAAAGACAAATGATTCTAATCAGTATCAGAACCGTTTATTTATAAATGCCTATACTCTTACAATATTCGTATTCGCCATCCAAGATGTCGGAAATGACATCTTCGGTGATGTAATTGCCTTTACCGTCGGCAGCAACACGGTTAGCTATAAAATCAGACATTTCCTGTTCGTCGATCTCTACAGACTGGTCTGAATTGGATTCACCCAAAAATCCATTATCGTAATAGAAATCATAAATGATATCCATCAGATAATCAACATCGTCACGTGTTATTTTTTCCTTTTCTTCTTTTGGCAAACGTTTCAAAATGAAATCAATCGCCTCATTGTCGTTGTATTCAATATCTTCCATGGTATTGCTAATTTAATATACTCTCTCTCCAAAAATAAAACTTCCAATTCTGACGATCGTACTGCCCTCTTCCACTGCAATTTTCCAATCGTGCGTCATTCCCATCGACAAGACATCGAAATTGGGATCGTAATGTGACTGGATCTCATGAAAGAGTGTAGAGATAGAGGAAAACTCCTGTCTGACCTGCTTTTCATCATCCGTATTGGAAGCCATTCCCATCAAACCCTTCACCCTCACATTCGGATATTTAGCCAAAGTATTCTCTTTATATAAGGTACGTACGTCATCGGGAGCAAAACCGAACTTTGTCTCCTCCTGCGCCACCTTCAACTCCAGCAAACAATCAATCACACGGTTGCATTTTGCAGCCTGTTTGTCGATTTCTGCCAACAGTTTTTCGCTATCTACACTATGTATCAACGAGATATATGGCGCAATGTATTTCACCTTGTTGGTCTGAAGATGACCAATGAAATGCCATTCAATGTCTTTGGGCAAAACAGCCTGTTTTTCTGTCAATTCTTGTTCTTTGCTCTCACCAAACAAACGCTGACCTGCTTGGTAGGCCTCCATGATAGAACTTGCCGGATTAAATTTAGAAATGGCCAACAAACTAGTGGTCGAAGGCAAATTCTTTTTTAAGGATTCTATTTTTTCTGCTATCGT
>JALNVE010000272.1 GCA_023227695.1 Paludibacteraceae bacterium | reverse complement strand
ATACAAATCAAAAAAAATATCCATTCCAGCAAGCTAGCTTGCTGGAATGGATAAATCATAGTATGTTTGTCCAATAAAACCTGTAACGCTTATTTAGGACTTGATAATAGGTCCATTTTTTATGCCTAAGCTGTAAAGATGCAATACGCTTTCTTTGATGTAGGGTATATCTGTGCTACTGATTGTTACTTTTGTTGATGCATCTGGAAATTGTTTTAACCAAAGAGGAATGTTTTTTACGACATCCTTGTAAGAGCCTGCCCCATTTTTGTAGACTCGGTTCAAATCATGCTTTCGTTCTGTTCCGTCAATGGTAATGCCTATGCTTATATGTGTGCGGTTTTTTTGTATATAGTTCTGGACCCGTTTGTCATTATACATCAGACCGTTAGTGGAAAAACTAAAACGATAGGAATTGAACCATGGATGAGAAAGCTCAAAAAGACGTTTCTTGATATAGTCACAAATTTTGTCGATAAGCTCTATCTCCAGAAATGGATCTCCGCCGATAAAATCCCAAACCACAGAATCTTCCTTGAATAGATCCCAGTGGGTTAATATGTAATCGATAGCAGCCTTGGCTACATCAAAAGACATCCGTTCGTCTATGTTTTTGCCTACTAGGTAGCAGTATTTGCAAGCCAGTTGACAGTCTTTTGTGACAATGAATGTGATGTTTTTAGCAATAGATTCTTGCCATTGCTCTTTTTGTTCTTTAATCATATTATAGGGTTTGAAATCAAAGCAAATGAGGGTTCCTTCATTTGCTTTGATTCTTTTGCTTAAAAAGGCATCTTGTCTAAGATAGAGAATTTGTAGTTACCTTGGATGTTGCAAATAGATGCGATTATAGGTCTCATGCGTTTTATTTCTTCTTCTGTCAGATCTTTTTTGAAAATGACAGCCCATCCTATTCCACTGTTATCTTCTGGCTCTAATCTCGCTATGAGATTACCTTTTTTTAAATACTCTTCGGCTTCTTTTTTATTGCACTGGAGAAACCATTTGAGATAGTCATTGTTTTCTTGATTGTTCATAAATTTACTATTAATTATCTAAAACTAAAAAACTGTTGCCCAAGACATTTTGATATATAAGCTTTGGCGCAACTTTCGTCATAAAATCCATAAGAAGAATTCTTATGGTTATCGTAGACGATTATCTAAAAGCGTCTCACATTATTAGCTAGATTACTAACGCACGTACTTCTGCAAGATCCATAACAAGTGTCATTGCATCCTTCGCAGCCATTCGTACAATTATAACCGGTACATCCATACGCTTTAGACTCTGCTAATGGTACACTAGCTAAGACAACGGCGCCAACGATTGGCAAGGCCTTTTTTGCTGCTCTTTTGAAGAATTCTCTTCTTGACTGAAGCTCTTGATTTTTCTCTTTATCTTCCATGATAAATCCTCCTTCGTTTTAAATTAATTATAAATATAGATTGCAAATATATAACTAAAAGTTATAAAAACAAAAGAAAATTATAAATGGTAGTTTGTTTTATGTAATTGTTGTTTATAGATATTTAGCTTCTTGACTTTTATATTTGCAACCATGGATTTGAAGCAATTAGGTAATAATATATTTAAGATTCGGCGTTCGTTGAATCTCACGCAAGAGAGTGTCGCGCTCGACTTGAATATATCCAGCACTGCTTATGCAAAAATAGAGAGAGGCGAAACCAATGTGTCTTTTTTGCGGTTGGTTCAGATAGCCGATTGTTTTAATGTGGATTTGGAAGACCTTATCAAAACAGATAAAGACGTACAGATGCATGACATCGCATCTGATATTTTGCAAATAAAGAATGAGATTCACTCCATCAAACAGATTCTGTCTTTCAAGATATAAATCGTTTTAGTGAAAAATTCCTGCTGTTTCCTGTTTGTTATAAAAAACTCTCTTGAAAAAGTTCACAAATAGACAGAAAAGTCGTTTGAAAAAACATCAAATTGGGAGATTGTAATGTCCGTGTTTGCTGTAACATAACGACGCTTCCTCTTTATAAGGGCTTCCTACTGAAGGATTATTAAACGGAGATTCTTGTCTGAAGATTTTCTTGAGTGATGCTTTGAAAGCAAAAGAGGCTGTTTTGGTTTAAACAGCCTCTTTTTTATTGATTGTATAATGATTATTCTTCAGACTTTTTGTTGTCATCAAAGTTGCGGCGAGGAGCTCTGTCATCTCTTCTGTCTCTGTCGAAACCACCGCGGCTTTCTCCATCACGTCTTGGACGGTCATCAAATTTACGGTCTCTGTCGCCAAAGTCTCTACGAGGACGGTCGCCGTCGTCTCTTCTTTCGAAACGTCTTTCTCCATCACGTCTTGGGCGGTCGTCAAATTTACGATCTCTATCGCCGAAATCTCTACGAGGACGGTCGCTGTCGCGTCTGTCTCTGTCGAAACCGCCACGTCTGTCATCATCACGTCTTGGGCGGTCGTCAAATTTACGATCTCTGTCGCCGAAGTCTCTACGAGGACGGTCGCTGTCACGTTTTTCTCTGTCGAAACCGCCGCGTCTGTCATCATCACGTCTAGGGCGGTCATCGAATTTACGTTCTCTGTCGCCGAAGTCTCTGCGAGGACGGTCGCCATCGCGTCTTTCTCTGTCGCCGAAACGGCGAGGTCTGTCATCTCTGTCTTCACGAGATCTTCTTTCGCCTATCTTTTTCCATTCGCCTGTCTCTTTGTCGAAGTATTCTCCAGCAGCTTCGTGGATGCTCTTCTCGAAAGCGATGTGGCGTCTGTTTCGATAGTTGGTTTCATCCTCTTCGCTAACTTCGTTAGTACCTCTTTCTATATATGAATCGGGACGAACGTAAACTTTTTCTTCCTCTTGATTCTCATCCTCTCCGGAATCAGATCTCTCTTTCTCGTAAAGGTTGCGTATGAAGTCGTTACGACGTCCACTGAAAAGCTCATATTTACGGAATTCACATTCAATTGAGCCATTCAAAAGCTCATATTTTGCTGAAGGGTGAAGTCCTATTTTCTCTGAAGCCTCAGTAGGAGGAGTGATAATCCAAGCCTCCATGTCGGTGTAGTCACGTTTAAGTTTTGTACCGATCATAGCGTAGAGTTCCGTTTCTACTGCAAGTCTCTCTCCGTATGGTGGATTGAAAACAAGCATTGATTTCTCTGCTGGTTTAGCCAACTGTTGGAAAGGAGAAACCTTTACAGAAATATTTTTTGCTACACCAGCACGTTTAACGTTAGCCTCTGCAATCTCGATAGCTTTTGGCGAGATATCGGATGCATATATTTTATGTTCAAATTCGCGTTCTTGAGAGTCGTCGTTGTATAGACGGTCAAAAACATCTTGGTCGAAATCAGGCCATTTCTCAAAGGCAAAGCCTTGATGCCTATAGATGCCAGGAGCAATATTCAATGCAATGAGGGCAGCCTCGATAGCTATAGTTCCTGAACCACACATAGGGTCTATCAAATCACACTGTCCGTCCCAACCTGCTAAAAGAAGCATTCCGGCAGCCAAAGCCTCGTTGATAGGAGCTTCTGTTTGAACTTCGCGGTAACCTCTCTTGCTCAAAACCTCACCAGAACTATCGATAGATAGAGTACATTGGTCTTGTGCAATGTGTATATTTATTTGTATGTCTGGATTTACAATACGAACGGAAGGTCGTTTGCCCGTCTTTTCGTTAAAGTAATCAGCGATGGCATCCTTTACTCTATAAGCCAAGAATTTGGAATGTTTGAAGTTATCTGAAAACACAACGGCGTCAACGGCAAATGTCTTGCTGTTGTCCATTAATGAATCCCAATTGAAATGTTTGATTTTATTGTAGACTTCGTCGGCATCCTGAGCTTCAAATTTGTATATTGGCTTTAATATGCGCAACGCTGTGCGGCAACATAGATTGGCTTTGTACATCATCTCGATGTCGCCCTTAAACCTTACGCCTCTTCTTAAGATCTCGACTTCGTCGGCGCCAAGATTAATTAATTCCTTTGCCAAAACTTCTTCCAGTCCTTGGAATGTTTTAGCGATTAATTCGAATTTTTCTGTTTCCACTATTTATGTGTGATATTTTGACGGTGCAAATATAGGTGATTATTATCAAATTACAATAAACGTAATTAGCTTTTCAACAACTCAATTCCAAAATAGGTGGGCACAAATACTTATTTCATAGACCAGAAGCCTTTGCTGTGCTAGATAAATATTACTTTTCAGATAGATGTTGTTGATTAGAAAGAAAAGACACAAAAAAACCACAACTGGCTCTATCTCAGAGAATGTTGTGGTCACTATTTAAAGTATAAATGTTTTGTTTTGTCGAAACCCAATTATGGATTCTAAAAAATTATGGTTCTGCAAATATAGAAATTAAATATTGAAATTTACAGACAAACGTCAAAAAATCATCAATAAAATGCTGAATTTTAATAATGACTGATATTCGAAGTGCATAGATCCTGAGATATAACTATGATTTTGTAATGATTTGGATTGTGGAATTGATTTTTGT
>JALNVE010000271.1 GCA_023227695.1 Paludibacteraceae bacterium | reverse complement strand
GTCTTTCAATGCGAAAATCAAACTTTTCAGGGCTAATCTGCGTGGGGTCGTAGATAAGAAGTTCTTCCTATTCCGTATCGCCAATATTTATGCTTTTCCCCACTAAATTTCTACTGACCCAAAGTTTTACGATTGACCCCGTATTATATTTCAAATAAAGTTTAAGAGAAGCTATACAAGAAATTCAGATTTCACTCTTTCTTTTTTCATGGATAAAAATAATAAAAATCCTTTTCACTTCAACAAAACCTTGTTTTCCGAACCTCCCAAAAAAGTTTCAACTCCATTCTTTCATTCATGTTATTTTTTACCTTTTTCTGCTTTACATATAGAAGTATTTTCGTATATTGCATAAAATTTTAACTAACAAAAAAACAACTTTATGTACAAGATTGATCAAATTGAAGGAATTGGTTCTGTTTATGCAGAGAAATTAATAGCTGCAGGAGTTAAAACTACTGACGATTTATTGGAAAAAGGTGCTACTAAATCAGGAAGAACAAAATTGGCAGAGTCAACAGGCATAAGCGAAACTCTTATTTTGAAATGGGTAAACCACTCTGATTTATTCAGAATCAAGGGTATTGCCGGACAATTTGCTGAACTATTGGAAGCATCTGGTATTGACACAGTAAAAGAGTTCAAACACAGAGTACCTGCAAACCTTCATGCTAAATTAGTTGAAGTAAACGAAGCTAAAAACATTTGCAACAGAGTTCCTTCTGCTAGTGAGCTCGAAACAATGATCGAACAAGCTAAAGGATTAGACGCTAAAGTTTCTTACTAATAAAAGTAATCAAAGAAAATCTTTAAGGCTGAGCCATCTGGTTCAGCCTTTTTTATTGGTACAAACCGGGGTTGTACTCTCCGAAAAAAAAACGGATCAAGTGAAAAAGTGCGCGAACTGTTTTTAACCACTAATCAGCAAATATTCATTCATTTCTGGTCAGAAATTTTTAGCGGAATCATTTATATAGTAGCAAAGCAGATGAGAGTCTCTGCTTTCGGGGTTGCTTGCTTCAAAAAAACGAACAGGTACTTCAAAACAGAAAACCACGTTGATAGTTGCTTTTACTAAAAAATATTTTCCTCTACGATTAAAAAAATCAAAACGAGACTGCATCATAAAGACACAGCCTCGTTTCATTTTATTATCCAAGAATCAGATTCTATTTCTTTGGCATCATTACAACTTCCATCATATTTTTCTGGTCAACTACCTTTTTCAAAATATCACGAAGTTTTTCACCTGTCATAGCATCAACAACCTTCATGTATTCGGTTGTCATATCATCGCCATCTTTATAATAAGAGACCATTGTATTCAACCACCAATGGTTTTCCTTCAGATCAGAGTTGAATGTATTTTTCAAATTCTCTTTTACCTTTTGAAAATCAGACAGACGTGGACCATTTTTCAAGAAAGTATCAACCTCCTGATGAATCAATGAAATCATTCTCTCCTGCATCTTAGGATCTGTATCAAATGTCATCTGAAGAGTAGCTTCTTGAACCGGTTTGCTGGACACCGAAGCACTGGTTCTTACTCCGTATGTTCCACCCTCTTGTTCACGCAAAGACTCCATGTAACGCATACGCAAAATATCTGAGATCATACCAATAGCAATACGATTCTCCAAAGTAAAATCCAACAAACCTGTATACGCCACGAAATTCGATGACTTATCCACGGTCAACTGTTTATCGAAATAATTTTTCACCATTCCCTTCTGCTTACGAATGTTTCTATCAACCCACATCTCCGTGTCTTTTCCCTTCGGAATTCCACCCAAATAAGTAAGCACAGCTGGTTTTATCTTTTCAAGGTCTATATTACCAATGATATAAACGGTAAAATCTGCAGGATTAGAAAAACGTTGACGGAAAAGATCCAACGCCTTCTTTTGATCAAGCTTATCCAAAAGTTTCAAGTCAAACGGCTGTGTTCTTACGTTATGATTATACAACGTTGTTTGGATACTGTCACGAAAAGCAGAATTTGGATCCAAGACACGGTTGCTCAAATAAGTTCTGTACTTCTGAACAAGAGCAGTATATGCATCATCATCAGCACGGACAGCAGTGAAGTTAAGATAGAATAGCTGCATCAATGTCTCAAAATCCTTAACGGACGACGAACCCGATAGAGACTCCTCATAACTAGTGACAGAAGGAGAAAGAGAGACAATCTTACCAGCCAACATCTTAGCCAAATCAATCAAGTTAAACTCTCCCAATCCATTATTCTCGACAACAGAAGTACTCATAATGGCAGACGGAAGGTCATCATCAGAAGCAATGGCAGAGAGTCCGCCTTCGCTATACGCATAAAGCAATATCTCATCTTCTTTCAGCTGTGTTGGCTTAAGAATAACACGCATCCCGTTTTTCAAGGTCCATTCTGTTGTTCCTAGTTTAGAATTATTCTTCTCTGACTTTAGATTACCCTTCTTAGGCATATTATTTACCAAAGGTTTATCGAAAGCTTTTTCCTTATATGGTTCCAAAACAGAACCGCGAGCCTCATCAATTAGAGAAACAACGGTTTTATCAGAAGGGAAAGCCTGTTTTATCTTGTCTGTACCAGAAATCATGACCGTCATGTTCTTTTCTCCAATGAATTTCTTGGCAATATTATTCACCTCTTCCAAAGTCATACGAGGCAAAATCTCTTGTATAGCCATATACTCCCACTCTGTCCCTGGAACAGGTTCGAAATCTAAATAATTTCCGATGTATTCGCGCACGTAACTGTCGTTTTTCGTCTTTTTCCTCTCGTTATATGCTTTCTCGTAACCACTGAGGAGATCGATCTTCGCACGATACAACTCGGTCTGAGTGAATCCGAAACGACGCATTCTCTCACCCTCTTTCAAAAGAGCAGAAAGAGCATCAGCCTCACGACCCTCCAACGGAACTGTCATCATTTCAAAAACATCCTTTGAACGAACCAACTCGCCATAATCAGCATATGCAGCCAAGAACGGAGCATCAGCCTTCTGTGCAATCTCCTGCAAACGCTGACCGAGCATGCCGCATATCAAATTATTCGTTATGATAGCCACATAGCCTGGCATACTTGCTTTTGCCCTATCAGACATCGGATTATGACGATAATTAACATCGATACGCGAATTACGAGCCTCCGAATCAGTAATGATAGCTACGATAGGATCGTCGTTGTTCTCCAATTGATAGATAGGACGAGGTGTAGGATTGTCTCTTTTCGGAATGTCAACGAACAACTCCTTCAACTCCTTTTCAACCATATTCACATTCACATCACCCACTATGACCAAGGCCTGCAAATCTGGGCGATACCATTTTTCATAGAAGTTTTGCAATGTTTCTGGCTTAAAATTGTTGATTACGGCAGTATCACCAATGACATCACGTTTAGCATACTGTGAATTTCTAAAGAGGATAGGCAACGACTTAGACCAGATACGACGATCGGCATTAGCACGAGTACGCCACTCTTCACGGATAACACCTCTCTCCTTGTCAATCTCATCGGGCTGCATAGAAATGAAACCTGACCAATCGTGTAAAATCATCAAAGCAGTATCCACAATGCCCTCTCTATTAGTAGGCACAGAAGTCAAATTGTATACAGTTTGGTCCAATGAAGTATATGCATTTATGTTTGCGCCGAACTTCACACCTACTGTCTCTAAATAATTGATCAATCCCTTTCCTGGGAAATTTTTCGTACCATTAAAAGCAATATGTTCCAAGAAATGAGCCAATCCATTTTGACTATCCTCCTCCAAAATGGCACCAACGTTCTGTACTATATAAAAATCTGCACGCTCTGGCACCACGTCGTTATGACGGATGTAATAGGTCAATCCATTATCAAGGATGCCATACCTCAGTTCCGGATCCATCTGAATCGGTTCATACAAATTGGCATTCTGATTTTGAGAACAGACGTTTTCAAATCCAAAAAAGGACAGAAGCCCCAATGCTAATACAACAAGTTTTTTCATTCTATATTAAATCTTTTGTTTCTTAATCAACAAAATTCCTTTCAAAGAAATCTTTATATGCAAAATTAGCAATGTTAATGCTGATTTCTTATGATTATTTACTAAAAAACCAAAACAGACGCCATTAAACGTACCTCAACTTGAATCTGAGTTTGCGAAGATTGAATTTTTCAGAATCTCTTTTTCATTAATAATGAAAGAGTTAATTTTTTCTCAGTTTTTATGATCTATTTTTTCTCAAAAATGTTTTGTGGAATTAAAAAATGCACATATCTTTGCAGCGCAATTCAGGAGGAAATGCAAACTAAACAAGTTTAAAAAATGCGAAAATAGCTCAGTTGGTAGAGCACGACCTTGCCAAGGTCGGGGTCGCGGGTTCGAGTCCCGTTTTTCGCTCCAAGTTGCCTTGGTGGTGGAATTGGTAGACACGCAGGACTTAAAATCCTGTGATCATTGCGATCGTGCGGGTTCAAGTCCCGCCCGAGGTACTAAAATAAAATCGACATCGCCTAACGCC
>JALNVE010000270.1 GCA_023227695.1 Paludibacteraceae bacterium | reverse complement strand
TATTCTCCACAGGGCAACTGGAAAGAGGGAGATTTTCTCTTCTCTTTCTGCTCTGAAAAATATTTTTTCTACCTGACCCATTTTTTTCCTCCTCAAGTTGCATTATCAATTTGAATCCCCGAAGCTATATATTTGAGATAACAAACTATTTACAAACTAAGAATGAATATTTATGGAAAGGAAACAACTATGGAGGCGTATGCTCGCTTCCTTGCTATTGCTTTCTTCTGTTTTCGCATTAGTGCAAGCGGAACAGTTGATTGTAGAAGAAAAGTCGGGCGGTAAAACCGCATACGATTTAGGGACTTCTCCCGTATTGACCTATCAAGGAAATGTGTTAGTTTTGAAAACCAGCGAAGCTAGTGCAGAATTCCAAATTCCTGATTTAGCCATGTATTATTTTAAAGAAGGATCACCAACAGACGTTGAGTCTTTGGCGTCTGAAGGGATGGACATTGTCTATCTTTCGGATAACGTTCTTTATATAAAGAACTTCGCTCCACAAACTTTAGTGCAAGTTTTTTCTGTGGTCGGAGTTTCTCTTGGCGATTACCGTACGTCTGATGAAGGTGCTTTGACAATAGACCTTTCTAATCGACCAAACGGCGTTTATATGATTAAATCAAACTTATCAACCATTAAAATCGTAAAGAAATGAATAAACTAATATCTTTTGCAGTTATTGGCTCTTTGTCAATAGGTGCAATGGCGCAGGACTCGGAGACGAGTTATAAGATGCGAGTCCTGTTGAACGATGGTTCCTCGGAATTTTACAAGACATCGGATGTAAAACAGGTGGATTTTGTTGAAGATGAAGGTCAAGAACAAAAAATAACAGCATTTTTGGCAGGAACTGATGAGACGAAAGATGGTCCACTTCGTACAGTTACGGATCAGAATGTAGCTGGAGGAGGTAACTTGTTGACTTATCCAAAGACTCTTTCTACTGATCCGCTTAAGAAACACCCAGTTGTAATTTGGGGTCCTGGAGGTGGAACAGAGCCAGGTGCATACATGGGTATGTTGAATCGTTTGGCTTCTCAAGGTTTCGTTGTCTTTGCACTTCAAGAGTCACCAGGTGGAGGCGATAGAATGATAGCTGCCATTAATTGGTTGGAGCAACAGAATAATGATCCAAACAGCAAATTCTACAACAAACTACTTTTGGATCGAGTAGGTGCTTCTGGCCACTCTATGGGAGGTTTGGAATCAGAGCAGGCAGTTATTAAAGATAAACGTGTAGTAACGGCTTTTCTTAATAATAGTGGCGACCGTGCTCATGAAGCAATGTCAAAAGTTCCTCAGGAAAAAACATTCTGTATCGTATACGGTCAGGGAGGTATGGAACGTCCAAATGCATACGCAGATTACAATAACCCTGGCGTAAAAGTTCCTGCATGTCTTATTAAGATGTCAGGTGGTCAAGGTAACGAGTGTGCTTCTGACTACAACGGAGCTCCGATGGAGTGCGGTTGGGGTCACGGATCAGGTTCGTGGAGTGGTATGGCTTGTACTGTAGCTTGGATGCGTTGGCACATTGGAGGTGAAAGCTTCAGAAGAGCTGACTTCATCGGTCCTAATGCAAAATACATGAACGGTCCTATCGTTGGCGAAATGGGTTATTGGAGAGGCGTCAACAAGAATTGGGATAATTTCGTTGACTTCGAGTTTTAATTTGTAATTAATAGTTTGTTATATGACAGGTCTGTGCCGAAAGGTGCAGCCCTTCTTTATTGCCCGAAGAGCCTAATTGGACAGTTGCCCTAAATAGTTTTATCATTTTTTATCAGATAAATCTTGCCGATATGATATATATTTGTCTTGTCTAAAATGAAATATTTAAATATATGATGAATGTTGATTTGACCATTTGGATGAACAGTTTGTTAAGGGATTTGGGCATACATCCTAATATGGCCGATTCTTTAGATAGATTAGTGATTTTGGTTCTGATCGTGTTGGTGGCTGTTGCTTCCGACTTGATTAGTCGTTTCTTCCTAGTCGGTATTATTGGCCGTATTGTGAAGAAAACCCATAACAAATGGGATGACATGTTGCTTGATCATAAGTTGCTTTATCGTATGGCTTTGATTGTACCTGCGGTTATTGTATACATTTTAGTTCCTTTGGCTTTTGCTGATAAGGATTCGTGGCTTGTTTGGATACAACGAGGCTGTGCCGTTTATATAGCTGGTGTGGTGGTTCGATTCTTAAGTGGTGCTATTTCAGTTATGTCTGAAATCAGTAATGTGACTCAGAGGTTTAAGAACCATTCTTTAAAAGGTCTTTTCCAAATACTACAGGTACTTGTCTATTTTATCGGTTTGGTTGTGATTGTAGCAATTATAATCGGTCGTTCGCCAACTACGTTGTTGGCAGGATTGGGAGCATCTGCCGCCATTTTGATGTTGGTGTTTAAAGATACGATTGTCGGCTTTGTTTCCGGAATTCAGCTCTCTGCCAATAACATGTTGAAGGTGGGCGATTGGATTACGGCTCCGAAATCCAATGCCAACGGTGTAGTGATAGATGTCTCTTTAAATACAGTGAAGGTTCGGAATTTTGATAACACCATAATCACTATTCCTCCCTATAGTTTGGTGAGCGATTCTTTCCAGAACTGGCGAGGAATGCAAGAGTCGGGAGGCCGACGTATCAAACGTTCCATCAATATAGACATGAACAGTGTGAAGTTCTGCACCCAAGAGATGCTCGACAAATACCGCAAAATCGCACTGATTTCTTCTTACATTGATGAAACAGAAAAAAAACTACAAGAATACAACCAGACTCAGAACCTCGACAATTCTGTTCTTGTGAATGGAATGAGGCAAACCAATATAGGTGTCTTTAGAGCCTATTTGGAGCAATATATTGTGAACCTTTCTTCCACCAATAAGGAATTATTGCATATGGTTAGACAGTTGCAACCTACTGAAAAAGGTATTCCGATTGAACTCTATTTCTTTACATACGAAAAACAATGGGAAATTTATGAACGTATTATGAGCGATGTCTTTGATCATGTTCTTGCCATCATCCCAGAATTTGATCTTTATGTTTTTCAGAACCCAAGTGGTAGGGATTTTACTGAATTTGAAACGAAGGTAAAAGCAAATTAATGTTTGTCATCGCCATACGGGTAGGGCGCTCAAAACTTGCTTCTGAAAACGTTCAGGTTTAAATAGCCGCCTTCGCGGCTAATCGGTTGCTTAGCATTTTTTCGTTAAATAACCTTGTTTTTCGACCAAGATTTTGAATCAAATTTTGAGTACCCTATCTCTACGGACTTTTCTCTTAATCCACTTTTTTGTTTTTTATAAAGATAAACCACTCTTCTAAAAAAAGGTTTTCTGAAAGTTTGTTTTCAAGAAATAAGGATGATCTTTCAATAAACTTCATCCTTTTTGCAATCCCTTTTGTCGAATTAAATAATTATATTTGCCTTTGTTTGAAAATGTGCTATATTTTATTGTAATTAATTTAAAATCAAGAATATATGATGAATAATTGGTTCGAGTGCAAGATTAAGTACGAGAAGTTAGATGATAAGGGAAAAGGTAAGAAGGTTACTGAAACATATTTAGTTGATGCATTGACTTTCTCAGAAGCAGAGGAGAGAATCAGCAAGCAGGTTGCACCTTTCATGACAGGAGATTTCTCTATCTCAGGAATGAAGAAAGCAGGAATTAACGAGATCTTTCCAAGCGAGGAGGGCGACAGATGGTATAAATGTAAGGTCAGCTTCATCTCTATCGATGAGGTGAACGCAAAAGAGAAGAAAATCATGAGCTATATCTTGGTTTTGGGTTCAAACATCAAGGATGCGTGGGACCATTTGGCAGTCTCTATGAAAGACACTATGGCTGATTATGAGGTTTCCAGCATTACAGAGACTCAGATCATGGATATTTTCCCTTATTCAGTAGACGAGGAGCCTAAGAAGAAAAGCGATGAAGAGCAACTTGCTGAAGAGTTGAGCAAATAAACAGCTTCTTGGTTTTCGTTCTTGTTTAACTTTGTTCGTTGCACACATATAACGATTAGTGTTAGATATGATTAACGCTAATCGGATAATGTAAAATAAAATGATAGAAAAATGACGATAGCAGAAAAAATAGAATCCTTAAAAAAGAATTTGCCATCGACCGCTAGTCTGTTGGCCATTTCTAAATTTCATCCGGCAAGTTCTATCATGGAGGCCTACCAAGCAGGTCAGCGTTTGTTTGGTGAGAGCAAAGAACAAGAATTGACAGAGAAACAGGCTGCTTTGCCCAAAGACATAGAATGGCATTTCGTTGGTCACCTTCAGACCAACAAAGTGAAATACATTGCGCCGTATATCTCGTTGATACATAGCGTAGATAGCGAAAAATTGTTGGCGGAAATCGATAAACAGGCTGCAAAATTCAACCGTGTGATTTATTGTTTGCTGGAGTTGAAAGTGGCGCAGGAGGAGACAAAGTTCGGTTTTGCTCCCGATGACGTACGTACCTTATATAAAGAGAAT
>JALNVE010000269.1 GCA_023227695.1 Paludibacteraceae bacterium | reverse complement strand
GTCTTTCAATGCGAAAATCAAACTTTTCAGGGCTAATCTGCGTGGGGTCGTAGATAAGAAGTTCTTCCTATTCCGTATCGCCAATATTTATGCTTTTCCCCACTAAATTTCTACTGACCCGTTATCACTGTATTTAAATCACTAGGTTATACACACAAAGTTTCGTTTTACCTTGCATCAATTTGTTGCTATGGTGATGTTTTGCCCCAAGGTGCACCAACAAGTCCAATGCTTAGTAATATTGTTGCGAGAAGTCTAGATAATAGATTAATGAGATACTCAAAGAAATTTAATCTTAAATATACACGGTATGCTGACGATTTAGCGTTTTCAGGGGAATCAATACCAGCTAAGCATATAGAATACATTACTAAAATAATAAATACATGTGGCTTTACAGTAAATGAAAAAAAGACATTTCTCCAACAAGAAAAACACAAAAGAATAATAACAGGAATTTCAATAGCTGAGGATGTAATTAAAGTACCGCGTGAATATAAAAGGAAACTCAAACTAGAAATACATTATATCCGAAAATACGGATTGTTGGGTCATATGAGAAAACATAAAATAAGAAATCCAGACTATCTTTTTAGCATTATTGGAAAAATTCATTTTTGGTTATCTGTTGAACCCGATAACTTATTTGCAAGACAAGCATTAACTGATTTAACTAAAAAAGATGAAGAGAAGCCCAGCCATTTAGATTGTGTATAAAACATTTGGCAGTCTGTGGTTTATCAAGCGGCATAACTCGTATCAAAATTACTTGTAACTTGACAGGAAAGTGCTTCGATTTCACAAACACAATTTGATAATCCCCCCTTTCTCCGTAGCGTACAAATCATGGGATGAAGTTCGGCAGAGCGTCTTTCACCATAGCCGTCAGGTTAAGACCATTTCATGTATACAAGAAAGGTTTTCACTTGGGATACCCCCATTATATTACATGAATTTCGATCAGTTCTCAAATAAAATACATGTATTTGATTTTCAACTAAATGCCATCCGTAACCTGACGGTTATGGGGCGTTGCCCTAGGCTTATAAATGCAGGGCTTACTGCTAGGGTGCTCAAAAGATGGGTCTGTTTAGTATTCCAAAACAAGATGCCGTTCACTAATGTGCTAAAGCCGACCCCGAAGGTGGTCGAATATTTGTAGTAAAAGGTTGAGTGGTTGACCCCGACCCTGAAGGGTAGGGTGCTCAAAACTTGGGTCAAAATTCCGCTCAAAAAACAAGATTATTTAACGGGAAAATGCAGAGCAACCGACTAGCCGCGAAGGCGGCTGCATTATAATAGCCGCGGACGTAGTCCGTGCAATTGCAATTAATTGATTTTTATATAATTAAGAAGACGATGTGGTACATCGTCTCTGTAAGTACATATAATTCAGTTAATTATTAACAAAACCATCCTGTTTTTTGAATCAAATTTTGAGCACCCTAGCTTTCAGCCCAAACAAGGAAACATACAAAAAAAATGCCTCGAAACAGTTCAAACCATGTTTCGAGGCATTTCTATTTAAATCTGGTACGCGTTTATTTCACGCCGTTCTCGTTTTTCCATTCATCAATAATAGCCTTGGCTTTCTGATATTTGCTTTCGCCTTTCTGCTTAATGAAAGTCTCGGGAAGATCTACCTTCATCGGGATATTCTTGGCATTGTCCAAAACCTTTGTCGTTTCGCCATCCTTTACCAATTGGATATCGTCATACAAAATTCCTTCCGAAGTATAGGTACGTAACGACAATGTATCGGCATTCGCCTCTATTTTCTGATAATATCTGTAATAAGAGCCCCATCTGTCATAATCTCCGCCAAACGTAAGGGCATAACCTTTTTCAGAGAAATAGGATACCGTATAGATTGGCGTTGTCAAATTGCCTTTTTCATCGTGAGTAGCACGTCTACCATAACCATGTTCATGAGCTTGAAGAACCAAATCAACATCACCCTTGTTTATCACCGACTCGAAAGCCGCACGGACAAGCAATCCATTCACAGATCCCTTCAACGAATAGATTGGATGGTGAAGCACAACAATGTTCCAAGTCGCGGAAGACTTATCCAACTCCCTCTTCAGCCATTTACGTTGAGCGTAATAGTTCCAAAAATCGCGGTTTGAATCCAAGAAGTAGAAACGTACATTTCCGAATGGGAAAGTGAAAACATGATTCTTACGAAGCTTTGAATCCAAATAATAAGGAAAGACATAATCGTAACGACGGTCCAACTTACGGGTAACCCCCTTCAAATACTCATGATTTCCTGGAATAGCCAAGATAGGTAATGAAGTAGCCACTGTATCCAAAGATGAGATGCCCATCTCCCAATATTTGTCCATTGGCCTCTCAATGAAGTCTCCTCCAAACAAGGCAAAATCAATGTCCTTATTCTTTGTAAAAATCTCTCGGAACAAGCTTTTTGTCACCGAGTTGCTGTCGCCATCCTGAACATCTCCAAAATAGATAAAAGAGCAGCTGCTAGTGGCAGAATCCCTATGCGTAGCAAATTGGAACCAATCTGACGCAACGCTATCATTACGGACACGGTAGCGGTAGTTAGAATTAGGAGTCAAGAAATCCATGAAGGCATTGTAAATGATAGAAACGCCTGATCTCGACTTGCAAATCTGACCCTGAGCCTTGATGTGTGAAGTATCTGCGGCACCCACCTTCACCAAATCCAGATAAGCCTCGGTCAAGACTGTATCACAAGTCCAGCTGACGGCCCTTGAATTCTTTCCGGAGTTACCCATGGTTAAAAGAATACGCGTGGGAGTTTTAGAAACGACATAGGCAGGTTCCTCAGGATTACCGAACCATACGTTCCAACGAGACGCAATCCAAATACCTAAAGTCATCACTATCAGAAGAATGATAACGTATTTGATTTTTTTCTTGTTTGTCATACCAATCGATTTATTTCGACTGCGAAGGTACTTCAAACCACAGATGTTCGCAAATGGAACAATTTATTTTTTTTCATTTCTGAAAAGATCTCTTTTTTTAAGGTTTTCACTGATTCATAAATAGTTAAAAACAAGACATTAAAATTTTGCCAAACAAAGACCCTCGTAACCGAATATTAGATATATTTGCTGAATTTTTACGATGAAAAAATTCTGAATTTAAGAGACTTGTGGACCGTAGATTAAGACATCTTTTTCATCTTTAGAAATCTATTTATTTGAATCATTAAACTAAGTACAAATGGAAATCAGCGAAGAAAACAAACTAAAGATAAAGGTACAGAAATGCATTGTTTCTGTCTCTGTGATTCTGCTTGCCGGAAAGTTTTTTGCATTTTACCTCACCAATTCAGTCGGTATCTTGACAGATGCCATGGAGAGCATTGTCAATGTGGTAGCTGGTTTCATTAGTTTCTTCAGTTTGAGGATGTCTGCTCAACCGCGAGACAAGGAGCATCCCTTCGGTCATGGAAAGATAGAATTGATAAGTGCCTCCATCGAGGGAATCCTTATCTTCATTGCCGGACTGCTCATCATCATCGAGGGTGTGAAGAGGTTGGTCGACCCATCCTTCCCCGATAAGCTTGACATTGGTATCATCGTAGTAACCGTAGCCGGAATTGTCAATTACATTTTAGGCTGGTACAGCATACGCGTAGGACGTAAGCACAACTCCATTGCACTTATTGCGGGAGGCAAACACCTACAGTCCGACACCTATTCGACCATCGGTTTGGTAACGGGTCTGTTGATACTTTACTTCACCCACATTGCATGGATTGATAGTTTGCTCGCCCTTATCTTTGGTGGCATCATCATGATTACAGGCGTAGGTATTCTCAGCAAAACGACGGCCAACTTGCTCGACCAGGCCGACGAGGAGATGCTTTCTCACCTCACTAGCGCCATAGACAAGGACAAGCACCCCGAATGGATAGACATCCACAACCTGAAAACCATCAAATACGGAAGCACAGCCTTCATCGACTGCGACCTCACATTGCCTTGGTATTACACCATTGAGCAGGGTCACGACTCATGCGAAAAGTTGAAGGAAGTCATTGAGAAACAACTTACAATCGGCTCCATCGTATCTATTCACTCTGATTCATGCGCCTGCTTGCACTGCGAGCACTGTCTGTTGTCCAACTGTCAATATCGCAAATCGGAGTTCGTAAAACCCCTCACATTCTCCATCAAAGAGATCACCGAAAGTGACGAAGAGAGAGATGTGCATCATGGGTTGTAGGAAGGGAATCTAAGCATTGCTCTTCAGTAGGACCCTGAAGGGTAGTGTGCTCAAAAGATGGGTCAGAATCTTGCTCAAAAAACAAGGTTATTTAACGAGAAAATGATGAGCAACCGATTAGCCGCGAAGGCGGCTGCATTATAATATAATAGCCGCGGACGTAGTCCGTGCAATTGCAATTGATTGATTTTCATATAATTAAGAAGACGATGTGGTTGGCATGAACCCCAGAAGTTGGACAAAACTTTTGGGTAAAATGAAAAAGATTTTTAAAAAAGTATCAAGTCCTAAATAAGCGTTACAGGTTTTATTGGACAAACATACTATGATTTATCCATT
>JALNVE010000268.1 GCA_023227695.1 Paludibacteraceae bacterium | reverse complement strand
TTCCGAACACAGTTCAGGGGCGTGGCAGACGTGAAGTTTTTCATGTACAGGCTTGCCAAACTTTATTCTTGAATCTGGGGATTCTTGTCCTTGTACCAACCCCACCTATCCGCTGATCCCAAATGGCAAAGGAAGGAAGGGATGCTGAATAGTATCCCTTTTTTTATTCCTGTTACTCAGACTGCTCACTGCAACCGAATGCCTTATCAAGCTCTTCGGACACACTTAACCGACCATTTATAACAGCCACTGCCTCCACTTTTCCTCTTGTACAAAGAGACATGTCTGGAATTCTATAAATATCCTGTAAGAAGACATATTTGATACCTTCCTTCTTTATGTTCAATTTACATACGAAAGAATCACCACCCTTCAAAGGACGTTTATAAGCAATTTCTATTTTTGAAACAACAGTATCAATGCCACGATTATGAAGGTCAACGAAATCCAAGCCTACCGTTTTTATAAACTGATGACGAGCATGTTCCATATAATGCTGATAATTAGCATTATTTACAATTCCCTGAATATCACACTCGTAATCTCTAACCTCAAAATTCTCTTCAAATATATAATTCATATTTTCTAAAAAAATGATTGACTAACAATTGTAAATGTTATTTGTTTTCAAACCGTTAAGATATTTTTCTAAATAATATCATTATTAATCACAGATAAAAAAACTCAAGCCTTGTTTGCAATTTGGATGTCAAACTAATAGTCCACTTTTTGAAACTTCCGTTCGAATACGCCAACCATCCATTTCTCAAAACAAAATAGGACTAATAATTCAAAAAACGTAAAAAGAAGGCTCGACAAAATCGAGCCTTCTTAAAATCATCCATTTATTTAGATTATAATTTTGGACCTGCGCTAACCAAAGACTTACCTAGATCATTTCCTGTGAACTTTTCAAAGTTCTTGATGAAACGACCAGCCAAATCCTTAGCCTTTGTCTCCCACTCAGAAGCATTAGCATAAGTGTCACGAGGATCAAGGATCTTAGTATCTACACCTGGAAGAGCTGTAGGAACCTTGAAGTCGAACATTGGGATCTGTTTTGTAGGAGCCTTATCGATTGAGCCATCAAGGATTGCATCGATGATACCACGTGTATCTTTAATAGAAACACGCTTGCCAGTACCATTCCAACCTGTATTAACTAGATAAGCCTTAGCTCCGCTCTTCTGCATTTTCTTAACCAACTCCTCAGCATATTTTGTTGGGTGAAGTTCAAGGAATGCCTGTCCGAAGCAAGATGAGAATGTAGGAGTAGGCTCAGTGATACCGCGCTCTGTCCCTGCCAACTTAGCTGTAAATCCAGAAAGGAAGTAATATTTAGTCTGCTCAGCATTAAGAATAGATACTGGAGGAAGAACTCCGAATGCATCTGCACTCAAGAAAATAACTTGCTTTGCAGCTGGTGCATGAGAAACTGGACGAACGATGTTCTTAATGAAATAAATCGGATAAGAAACACGAGTGTTCTCAGTTACGCTCTTATCATTAAAGTCAATCTTACCTTGAGCATCAACAGTAACGTTCTCTAACAATGCATCACGACGGATAGCACCGTAAATATCCGGTTCGCTTTCCTTATCAAGGTTGATAACCTTAGCATAGCAACCACCTTCAAGGTTGAATACACCATTGTCATCCCATCCGTGCTCATCATCACCGATCAACTTACGTTTTGGATCTGTTGAAAGAGTTGTCTTACCTGTACCAGAAAGACCGAAGAAGATAGCGGTGTTTTCACCATTCAAATCTGTATTAGCAGAGCAGTGCATTGAAGCTATTCCCTTCAACGGCAAGAAGTAGTTCATCATAGAGAACATACCTTTCTTCATTTCACCACCATACCAAGTATTTAATATAACTTGTTCCTTTGTTGATACATTGAACGCAACAGCTGTATCGCTACGCAATCCAAGTTCCTTATACTCGTCAATCTTAGCTTTAGAAGCTTCATAAACGACGAAATCAGGCTCTTGGTCAAATTCCTTCTGATTCTTAGGACGAATGAACATGTTCGTTACGAAATGAGCCTGCCATGCTACCTCCATGATAAAACGAACCTTCATACGAGTATCTTCGTTAGCACCACAGAAACCATCTACAACAAACAAACGCTTATTAGAAAGTTCCTTAGTAGCCTTATCCTTCAACACCTTCCAAACATTCTCTTCCATTGGATGGTTATCGTTTGGAAATTCAGGAGTATTCCACCAAATAGCTGTTTTAGGATCTGTTGAAACTGCATCTTTTACAATGTACTTATCCTTTGGAGAACGACCTGTGTAGATACCTGTCATTACATTGATAGCTCCGAGTTCAGTTTCCTGACCTTTGTCAAAGCCCTCAAGTTCAGGCCTGGTTTCTTCATTGAACAACACCTCATAAGACGGATTGTACAAGATTTCCGTCGATCCGGTAATTCCATACTTGGACAAATCTAATTTAGCCATTTCTTTTGCAATAATTTATTGTTAATAATAATATAAATCCTCTTTTCTGTCACAAATTTAATGAATATTTTCAATAGGCAATTTCTTTACGGTAAAAAGTACACTCCAAAAAACGCCTTTTTTTACCTAAAACCCGTACCTTTGCAATGTTTAACTAAAAAAGGGGTTTATGCACGATTTTATAAAAAAAAGCTTAACCAAACAATGCAAAGCAATATTCCCAAATACACTAAACGCCAACAACACTTTATTTGGCGGGGAGGCTATGAAATGGATGGATGAAGTGGCTTATATAACAGCATCCAGATTCACAAGATTACACATGTTCACGATGTCGACAGATAAAGTGAAATTTTTACGACCCATGAAATCAGACCATTTTGTAGAAGTGATCGGATGTGTAGAAAAAGTCACAGCTGCGAAATTAATCATCAAGGTAGAAATCTACTCTGAAGAGCTTTATGGCACCAACCGAGAAAAAGCGGTGGAAGCATCTTTTGTATTTGTTTCGTTAAACGAGCACCTTGCTCCGTGCAGAATTAGATATCCATTTGATTTAGATAAGTTTTTGAAAGAAGTTGAAGAAGAAGATAAAACAACGGTATAAAAAAACGAAAGCGGCAGATTCAACACCCGCCGCTACCCTTAAAGATAATACATTGAAATAAACAAAAAATAATGTTTAGGTTAATTAGATAATTACAAGAACTGTGCCAAAGAGATAAAATCAGAAATAAAAATTCTGATTTTCTTGTTTTTTAGCACATTTTTCTAAATCAGAAGAACATAAAACCTACAGAAATAGCCAAATTTTGGTTTCTCAAAGTTCCATCTCCTGATCCATCATAAATATTTTGGACACCCCATTGATAAGAGACTCCCACCTGAGCCTTGTCGATTAATTCCACACCACCTGTAATTCCAACTCCCCAATCGAAATCCTGAATATCATCTGATTTTACAAAAGATTCAGCTGCTTCATCAAAATCCTTATAAACAGCATAGCCTAAATATGGTCCAACACCAATATATGGTTTTACAATTGGCAAATTGAATTTCCATCTCAAATAAACAGGAACTTCAACATATCCCAATTTCATCGCATAATCCTCACCCATCAAAGGAACATCACATCCTTTCACTGTATAAAGAGCTTCCGCCTGAATTCCTAATCCAACAATAGGCAAATTAATAGACGTTACCATACCAGCATTGAATCCTACACGGTAAGAATTGTCACTAAAACCATCTATTCCGATTGTTGAAAAATTGACACCACCCTTAACGCCTAAATTAAAGATATCGGCATGAGCACACACCGTTGTCATCAAAAGCACAAATGAAATAATAATCTTTTTCATAAAATTAGATGTTTTAAATGTTTTGATTTCTGAATATCAAATAAACAAATTTAAGATTATTGACCAAACTACCATCATACTCAAGCTAAAAATATAGCTACACGAACATAGTTTATGAAAATAATTAAAACCAGACTCTCTTATTGCCCAATTTATAAGCAATTAGACCAAAATATTTGCTAAATTTGCACAAAAATTCAGGAAGCTATGCGCATCAGAATTTATCCGGAAAATCCAAACGAAAGAGAAATTGACAAGGTGGTTCAATTTCTCCGCGATGGCGGGCTAATTGTCTACCCTACAGACACTGTATATGGTTTAGGCTGCGACATCTTCAATGCCAGAGCTGTCGAAAAGATCTGCAGACACAAAAAGATTGACCCAAGGAAGGCCAATCTCTCTTTCATCTGCTACGATCTGAGCAATATCAGTGAATATGCAAAGGTAGACAACGCCACTTTCAAACTGATGAAGAAAAATCTACCGGGTGCTTTTACCTTCATTTTGAACGGCAACAGCAATCTTCCGAAAATATTCAGGAACAAAAAGACGGTTGGTATCCGCGTGCCTGACAATAATATCATACGCGATTTGGTGAAAGGCCTTGGTAACCCCATCATGTCTACATCCGTACGTGATGACGATGATGAGATTCTCGAATATTTCACTGACCCTGAACTGATAGAGGAACGTTACAAATACATTGCCGACGTTGTGATTGACGGCGGAATAGGAACG
>JALNVE010000267.1 GCA_023227695.1 Paludibacteraceae bacterium | reverse complement strand
TATATTAATGAAACAAGAAGAAAGTAAGATATGTTTTTACAGTTTTTAAAAGATACATTTTCGTTCGACCCGAATTCGCCGTTGCTCTTTACGCAACTCTATTTCTGGGTCTTCTTCATAGTTGTCTTCGCATTCTTCAGTTTAATGCGCAATAAGATTTTGATGCGCAATGCCTTTCTGTTTTTTGTGAGCGTGTTTTTATATTACAAAACAAGTGGATGGTTCACGCTGATTCTGGTGTTTTCCACCTTCTTCAACTATTTGGACGGATTCCTGATTTACAAATGCAAAAACAATGGAGGAAAGCGGGCGTGGTTGGTTGCTGGTCTGCTGGTGAACATGATGACGTTGTGCTACTTTAAGTATGCCTACTTCTTTGCTGATATCGTTTGCCAACTCTTCGGAGTGAAGATTGCCGTGTTTAATGCCTTTGCTTGGGTTGGAAATCAAGTGGCAGGTCAGCCAGCCTTTACGGTAGATAAAATTCTGTTGCCGGTAGGTATCTCTTTCTATACGTTTCAGTGTATCAGTTATCTGATGGATGTTTTCAGGGAAAGGGTGGAGCCGGTTAAGAATGTCTTGAACTTCGGTTTTTATTTGACCTTCTTCCCTCAATTGGTAGCCGGACCTATTGTCCGTGCGAGCTCCTTTATTCCTCAGTTGAGCAAAAAATATTTTTTGTCGCGCAGGCAGTTTGGTGTTGCCATGTTCTGGATTGTAAACGGTATGGCGAAGAAAATCATTCTGAGTGACTATATCGCCGTCAACTTTGTGGACCGTGTGTTTGAGAATCCGACTATGTTTTCGGGTTTTGAGAATCTGGTTGCGCTCTTTGGTTACTCCTTGCAGGTGTATGCCGACTTCTCTGGTTATACGGATATCGCTATCGGTGTGGCCATGTTGATGGGCTTCTATTTGCCTCAGAACTTCAATTCTCCATACAAGGCGACCAATCCGGGCGCATTCTGGAAACGTTGGCACATCTCTTTGTCTCAATGGTTGCAGGATTATCTCTACGTTCCGTTGGGCGGCAACAGAAACGCTACATTTGGAACATACGCCTGTATTTTGACCATCTCCTTTGCGGGAATGATTTTGTCAGGAAGTATTTGGGTAGCTATCATCTTGTTGACAATTGCGTTGATAGTAACCATTAACTGCTATAAATATCCTGAAAAAAAGAAAAACCTCACCTCCAACATGAACCGATTGAACACGATGTTGTTGGGTGGTCTTTGGCACGGTGCGAGCTGGAACTTTATGATTTGGGGAGGCTTGAACGGTATCGGTATGATTGTCTACCGATTTTGGAAAGACTTCAGTGTGGATGCGCGTTTGGGCATCATGTTGCTCGTTACGATGATAAGTATTGCGATAGGTCATTACTTCCCGGCTCCGGTTTGGAATATCGCGGTTGTTTGGACGGGTGCTATTACTATCGGAACCTTCATCCGATTCGTTTATACCATCATCTCTGGCGGAACTGCGCCACTTAAGTCCGTGGAAATGTGTTGGGCCGTAATTCAGACATTCGTCTTCATTACATGGACGCGTCTGTTCTTTAGGGCTGGCTCTAACTTGGATCCGGCAGAGGCTAACGAAACTGCATGGAATACGGCCAAGGATATGGTGGGTCAGATAGGAGGTACATGGAACACAAGCCTTATTCCCCATATGGTCTGGTCATACCGCTATGTTTTCAGTTTGATTGTCATAGGTATGATTATCCACTGGTTGCCTGAGAATTTCAAGAGACGTTATCGTATTTGGTTTGCCTCTTCACCATTGGTAGTGATGGGGCTGTTGGTGGTCTTGGCGGTCATTGTCATCTATCAGTTCATCACTGCTGATTTGCAGACGTTCATCTATTTCCAATTCTAATAAGGAAATCAAAAGATACAAGCACGGATCCTATAAAGGGTTCGTGCTTTTTTTATGTACAAAGGGATATTTGGGGATCCTTTTGCAATCTTGAGCCTCTCTTCATGAAATCAAAACCTCTCAACAGAAAAATGAGATGCCTCTCGGATGGGTTTGTGTATAAGGTCTGTCTACCTTTTGTTAGTCGTAAGCGTTGCTAGACCTATGGTTCTGGCGTGATTTGATGATATTTGTTACATCATCTCTCTTCGTAAAAATCTTTTTGCTATTCATTTTGTCAAATTAGTGTATTTTTGATGCTTTGTGATAAAATATGCATTTTTATGTCAATATTGAATATATATTCTATAAATAACCTTTATATGCTAAAAATATGTATTTTATGGGTTTTAAAATGGATTAAAGTGTCATAAACTTATAAATTGTAGCTTTCATTTTGATAAGTATTTACAATAAAGAATATCAAAATATCAAAATTTTTACAAATTTACTTGCGTATGTCAAAAAATGCATATATATTTGTATTATAATTAAAAAACAAGATTGTTAAACGCTTAAAATTTACGATTATGGTACTAGCATTGATTATTGCAACAGTTTTCTTTGTTTCATTTGTAATGAGATTATGGGTCGTTAAAGATTCAGTCTGTAAATAAATTTTAAAAATCGAAAGTCATGAATGACATTACAGATGGACAGAAATAAAGACCTCGAATACGCTAAGCGATTCGAGGTTTTTTTATGTCTTGTTTTTACCTATCCTAAATCACATAAAGAATCTATCCCACAAAGCTTAAAAAACAAATAACCTCATCCACATTAAAAGGATTTAGCCGAGAAGGCGGCTGCATAATAATGGCCGCGGACGAAGTCCTTGGTTATCAGTGCAATGAAAAGGCATAACCACATCATAAAAATAGGAAGATTGCATCATTTGAAAATTCACAATATATTAATATTCTTAACCTGACGACTATGGCGTCTCGCTACATCGTCTTAAAAGAAGGCCTCTGGCCTGCATAAATATATGTAGAACACAATATCTTTAATCATAGTGTGAATGTTTGCAATATCAACTATGTAATCATTATATTTGTTGTTGCAGAAGTTGCTTGGATGCATTCTGTAGTTAATATGTTTTGGCGAACGAGGAGAGTTTCTTCTTGTGAAAAATGAAATGAGTATGATTGCTTTCTTAAAAATAGTTTTGTTGATCTCTTTTTTGCAGATAAGCTTTATTGGTAATGCTGAAGAGCATGGTCATTTGGTTTATCATGTGACGGATTCTGTACACCATGAAGTTTCTGTATCTTCTACTAAAAAAGGAAGCTCGTATATTAATAAAATATCATCATTTTCGTCATTTCAAAATTATGTAATAGAAACAGAATTAGTTTCAGATATTGAAGTTGAGTTCATTTGTATACCGGAATTTGTTTCTATAGCTTCAGAGATTTATCGTGTGGTAGAAATTGAAGACTTTGCATTTAAAAAGAATGAATTCTTAAAACGTATAGAGATGCCTTCATCTATTAGAAAAATAGGAAAATGTGCATTTCTAGATTGTAGACAGCTTCAGTCTTTTAAAGCACTGGATTCTTTGCGTGTTATTAGATCAAGTGCATTTTTAAACTGTTCGAATTTGAAAACAGTAACATTCAATGCTTCTTTGGATTCGGTTTGTTATTTTGCTTTTAGAGATTGTCATTTATTAAAAACGGTTACTATACCTAAAGCAGTTCGTTTTATTGATGAAGAAGCTTTTTCTTCATGTATATCTTTGGAAACAGTTGATTGGTTGTGTGCTGCTGGAATCAGACATGGAACCTTTGAAAATTGTAAAAAACTTAAATCGTTTCGAATTTCCGATGGATGTGATACTTTGGTGTTGGATGCTTTTGCTGGATGTTCAGAATTAGAAAAACTATTTATACCCAAAGGTATAAAATATGTAGATGGATTTTTGAACACTAATTATTTAACCCTTGAATTTAAATCGTTTAAGGTTGATAGAAAAAATGAATTCTATTCGTCAGAAGATGGTGTATTGTTTAATAAGCAGAAATCAACTTTAATTTATTATCCTTCTCAAAAGAGAACTGCTTATTATAAAATGCCAGATGGAGTAAAAACTGTAAAGAGTTATATTTTCTATTCTCATTATTTAGAATCATTTGAATTTTCTAATAGTCTAGATTTTTTTCTTCTTGGTTATTGGGTTTGTAATCGATTAAATACAATAACGATAAAGAATGCAGATGTCTTTATTCCTGAAACATCATTTTATTCTTTGAAAAAACTGAAGAAGATAAAAGCACCGAAAGAGTTTTGGAATAGGTCTGATCTTTCTGCATTCAGGCGATGTAGTTCATTGAAATTGCCTGATGAGTATCTAATAACAGATTTCAAAAGAAGCGTTTTTTCTGAATCTTATAAAGATTTTGCAGACTCTGTCTTCATCGTTAAAGAACGAAAGGAACCTTATAAAGATGGCTATTTTGGTGGTCTTAGAAATATGAAAAGAATTGTTTTTCCAAAGAAAACAAAGGTTAGTCTGTGTGATGGTGCTTTTCTAAGATGTGATAGTTTCAAAACATTTATAGTGCCTGCTGGCATGAATTTTAATGGCTGGATTCAAGCGGACAATGCAACCTCATTTAAATCCAAGTTTGTCAATTGTTTAAATTTTTGTAAAGGAGTCATATACCCTAATCTTTTCCTCGGTCTCGAGTTTAAGATGTTTTGAACT
>JALNVE010000266.1 GCA_023227695.1 Paludibacteraceae bacterium | reverse complement strand
TTACAAACAATAAATTCAAAAATTGAAATGAAGGATAAACAATATGCTTTAGAGGAAGAACAGATAGCACGTTTTGCCAAGGCGATGGGGCATCCTGCTCGCATAGCCATACTTAATTTCTTGGCAAAACAGAAGACATGCTATTTCGGTGAAATACATGAGGAACTTCCTATCTCTAAAGCTACGGTATCTCAACATTTGAAGGAGTTGAAGGATGCTGGACTTATACAAGGAGAGATAGAGACTCCAAAAGTAAAATACTGCATCAATCGTGAAAATTGGGGAATAGCCAATAACCTTTTTGGTACGTTCTTCGGTGAACTTACCTGCAAAGGCAAGAAGTGTTGTCAGTAGCAACTTTTTTTAATGTTTATATTCGTAATTCGTCGAACAACAAATAAAAAGAAAAAATGAAAAACTTAATTTTACTATTGATGCTTGCTGTAGGAATGGTTTCCTATGCTGGCAACCCGACCAAAAAAGAAACCTCTAATTCCAAACCCAAAGATCGTATAGAGGTGATCTATTTTTATGGCAAACAGCGTTGTCCAACATGCCTTGCCATTGAGAAGAATACAAAAGAGCTTCTGCAAACTAGTTTTGCTGAAGAATTAAAGGATGGCTCGGTGGTGTTTCGCCAGATAGACATTTCGCTCGATGAGAATGAGCAGATAGCTGACAAATACGAAGTGTCATGGTCATCTCTATTCTTTGTAGAGTATAAAAACGGAAAGGAGCAAAGAGAGAACTTAACAGAATATGCATTTACAAATGCTCGTAATTCGCCTGATGAGTTCAAAGCTGTTTTGAAAAACAAATTAGAACAGATGCTAAAAGATTAATTTGATGGAGTGGCTACAATCATTATTAGACAACAGCTCCGTTCCTGTAATTACGGCATTCTTGCTTGGTTTGCTTACGGCTATATCTCCATGCCCGTTGGCTACCAATATAGCTGCCATAGGCTACATTAGCAAAAGCATCGACAACCGTAAGAAGATCTTTCGCAATGGGTTGTTGTATACGTTAGGACGTGTGCTTGCCTACACATTGCTAGGTGTGTTATTGCTGGTTATTCTTGATGCAGGGTTAAGCCTATTTGGCATTCAGAAATTCATTGCTAAATATGGTGAATTGATTATTGGACCTGCATTATTGCTGATTGGACTATACATGTTGTTTGGGCAAAGATTAAACCTTCCATCTTTTGGTTTCAATGGCAATGGTGAAAAGATGGCATCGCATGGAGGATGGGGTTCTCTGCTGCTAGGTGTACTTTTTGCCATGGCTTTCTGTCCATCAAGCGGTATATTCTATTTCGGAATGCTTATCCCGATGGCTGCATCTACAACAGGAGGGTATTTGCTGCCTATCATATTTGCTGTTGCCACATCACTTCCCGTACTCATTGTAGCTTGGGTTTTGGCGTTCAGTGTGAGGCAGATAGGAAGCGTTTATGGACGAATGCAAACCATTCAGAAATGGCTGAATGTAATAGTGGGATGTCTATTCCTGTTTATCGGTGTTTATTATTGTGTAATGATAATATTTTAAAGTATGACAGAGAAGAAAAAAGGTTTTTTTGCATCGCTTTTTGCCCCTAAAAAGTGTTGCTGTAATAGTAGCTTTGTGGTTGAAAAACCAAAGGATAATGAGTGTTGCCCTGATGGATGCTGTCCTGAAGGTTGTTGTGACTCTGAAACGATTAAGATTGAAGTGTTGGGTCCAGGCTGTGCCAAATGTAAAGCCACCTACGATGTGGTGAAACGAGTTGTGGAGGAAAACGGCATTAATGCACAAATTATTAAGGTTGAAAATATGGAGGATATCCTCAATTCTGGTATCATGACCACACCTGCCGTAAAAGTGAATGGTGAATTGGTAGTAAGAGGATATATGCCTAGTGCAAGTGAAATGAAGAAACTGTTAGGTGTATGATTCAACAATTAGCTGATTGGCTTGTGTATGGTATCTTAGGAATGGACGCAGCCACAAAATTAGGAACTGCAGTAAATTTTTTTGTCTATGATACGATGAAGATTACTGTCATACTATTTGTGATCAGTTTTATTATGGGAGTCATCAATGCATATTTCCCAATAGAGAGACTTCGCCATTTTTTGACAACACACAAGCTATATGGATTGGATTACTTCCTTGCAGCTTTGTTTGGGGGAATTACACCGTTTTGTTCGTGTTCGTCAGTTCCTTTATTCATTGGCTTTGTCAAAGGCGGAATTCCATTAGGAGTGACATTATCTTTCCTCATTGCATCTCCTTTGGTTAGCGAGGTGGCAGTGGCTATGTTCTTAGGAACATTTGGATGGAAAGCTACACTGATTTATGTTGTCAGTGGTACTATCTTGGGTATGATGGGTGGTTTTGTCTTGGGCAAAATGAAACTTGAACCCTATTTGAGCGACTGGGTAAAGTCTGTTCAGAAACAATCATCGGCTCAAACCGCACAATGGGGATATGAGCGCACTCCATTCATTCAACGGTTGCCAACCATTACACGTGAGTCATGGGGAATTGTAAGAGGCGTTTTTATCTACATAGTTATTGGTATTGGTGTAGGTGCAGCTATGCACGGCTACATCCCTGAAGGATTTTTCGAGAAATACCTTGCTGCTGATAATTGGTGGGGAGTGCCTCTTGCTGTGATTGTTGCAGTACCTATGTATGCCAATGCCGCAGGTGTTGTTCCTATAGTTGAGGTGTTTGTTGCTAAGGGTATTCCGTTAGGTACGGCTATCGCATTTATGATGGCTATCATTGGTCTTTCTTTCCCGGAAGCAACCATGTTGAAGAAGGTAATGACATGGCGTTTAATAGGCATCTTCTTTGGGGTGGTATCGTTGTTTATTATTATCTCAGGTTATCTATTTAATTGGATTTTATGAGGGTATTGATACTATGTACTGGCAATAGCTGTCGTAGCCAAATGGCACATGGCTTTCTTCAATCGTTCGATCAGTCAATTGAGGTTTACTCGGGTGGTACACAGCCTGTGTCGCAGGTCAATCCTATAGCTGTTGAGGTTATGAAAGAGGTTGGTATAGATATCAGCCATCATACGCCTACACATGTAAATACTTATCTTAATCAAGAATGGGATTATGTAATCACCGTTTGTGGTGGAGCCAATGAAAATTGTCCAGCTTTTCTAGGTAAAGTAGGACGTCGCATACATATTGGCTTTGATGATCCTTCGCATGCAGAAGGTACAAATGAGTTTATTCGCTCAGAGTTCTGCCGTGTGCGTGATGAAATAAAACAAGCGTTTTCGGATTTTTATACGATTATCCGCAATGAATCGTTAAATGAATGGATCTTTTCTATGAATTATTTGTACTCGCTGGACAGACCCTTTTTTTCTGAACAGTTGGAAAAAGTAGGCAAAATTTCGTAAGGTCGAGCGCAGAATAGAGCTTGCTCCAATTATGCCGAGACCGAGAAATTTGGATGAAATTAAAAAGAGTTGCTGCTGTGAGGACTCTTCCTCCAGAAGTGACTCTCACTCTGGCTAAAGAATTCAGCTAATCCCGAAACGCTGATTTCTTTGTTACCCTTGTTTTTTCAGACAGAACAGTAACCCCATCAGCACACTAGCCACTAGTGCCATGGTTCCGCCAAAATAAAACGGAACTTGGTTGCCTAGATGGTCGTACATCCATCCTCCCAGAAAACTGGCCGGAAGCAAGGTGATGCCTAGTACGGCATGATATAGGCCATAGCCTGTGCCTTTCATCTCCTTGGTGGTGATGTCAGCGATAAACGATTTTTGGCTAACGTCGGTCAGAGCGCTATATATGCCATAAAGCACGAAGAGCGGAACGAGTGCGCCAAAGCTGCTGAAACTGCCAAACAGAAAATAAGTCCGGGCATATACGGCAAAGCCCGCCGCTATGAGCCGCTCACGACCAATACGGTCAGACAAACGGCCGAAAGGAATGGCAAATATGACAGACACAACATTGAATATCATGTAGATAAGTGGAATCCATGCCTTCCCAATACCTGTCTCCGAGGTCTTGATGATTAGCAAGGCATCGGATGAGTTGCCTAAGGAAAAAAGGAAGACTATGAAGAGGAATAGGAAATAACGACGGGGAAGTAATTTAACCGATACCAAGGCTCTCTTCTTCTTGTCGGAAGAAGCCACTTCCTTTACTCCGATAATCACCGCCAGTACACCCAAAATGGCAGGAATTGTTGCCAAAAGAAAGAGACTATGGTAATCGTTGGGCAGAATGAAAAGCACCAAACTGGCAAGCAAGGGACCAATGATGGCACCGCTATTGTCCATCGCCTTTTGAAATCCAAAGTTTTTGCCCACCTCTTCTTTCCTAATACTGCACGCTATCAAACTATCTCTAGGCGCTGCCCGCAGGCCTTTGCCCACTCGCTCAGTAAAGCGAGCTATAAGCACTTGGATGGGTGCGGTAACCAGAGAATAGAATGGCGTGACCAGAGCTGTGATTCCATAACCGAGGATCATGAAGGGTTTGTTACGGGTCAGTAGAAATTTAGTGGGGAAAGAAATATCATAAAAAACCAAGTATCAACGTTTCTATACCATGGAAACAAAACAACTAATAGCGTTGGCAGAAGTAGTACTGCCAACCGAGATAC
>JALNVE010000265.1 GCA_023227695.1 Paludibacteraceae bacterium | reverse complement strand
TCAAAACATCTTAAACTCGAGACCGAGGAAAAGATTAGGGTATATGACTCCTTTACAAAAATTTAAACAATTGACAAACTTGGATTTAAATGAGGTTGCATTGTCCGCTTGAATCCAGCAATTATTAAAAATACAAGTACATGAAAAATGCGATTGTCTTATTGACGTCATTTGTGTTTTTGTCTGTAGAGTCTTTTGGTGCAGAGAAACAGAAGTCGTCTGAAGTTGATAAGGTAACGGTTTACAGAAAAGGTGCTGTTGTTGAACGTTCTGGTATAATTTCTTTGCCAACTGGTGAAACAGAAGTTATTGTGAAGGGTTTATCCCCAATCTTAGACCCAGCTACTTTGCAAGCAAAAGTTCAGGATTCTTCTGTCTCTATTGTCTCTATCTCAAAAGAGTTCGATTTTGCAGAACAGATTCTACTGATGGATTCCATTCAGTTCTTAACTAAGAAATCTGATAAGATGAAGGATTCTTTGGACTATTTGAACGCCAAACTTCAGACATTGAAATCAGAACGTGATTTGATGATGTTGAATCAGGAAATGAAAGGATCAGCTGGATTGACTGCTGAAGGCTTGGCTAAAATGGTATCTTATTATCATGATCATCTTTCTGAAATTGAAAAACAACGTATAGAGACACAGAAATTATCTCGCGAGTTGGATAAACAATATAAGGAGTTGTTGCAGAGACAGACGGCAATGATGCGTAAGTCTGGCTCTCGTACAAGTGCAGTCAGAGTGATTCTTTCTTCTAAATCTCCTCTTTCTACAAAACTTAATATTTCCTATTATGTAGATGAGGCTTCTTGGAATCCATCATACGACGTTAGAGTTTCTGATGGTAAATCAAAGTTAAGTCTCGATTACAAGGCCAATGTTAAACAGAACACGAAAGAGGATTGGAAGAATGTAAAGTTGGTTGTTTCTACTTTAGAACCTTCATTCGCAATAGAAACTCCAATTTTAATGTCTTATTATCTTGATTATGGTCAGTCTCCTACTAAAAAACGGAGTCAGACATCCTCTGTTTCGTACAAAACAATAAAAGGTCTAGTTTCTGATGGTTTTAAGCCATTGGCTTATGCTGTTGTTGCTGAATCAGGCAATAATAATTTTACGTATACAGATGCTTCTGGAAAATATGAATTGACGGTTCCCGAGAATTCAAGTGTTATAGTCTCATGTTTGGGTTATGAATCCAAAACAAAATATATCTCTTCTGATTCTGAAGATATTTTCAATGTGAATATGACAGAAATGAGTTCGACAACGATATCTGAGTGGGATAATATTGCAGTGGAGTACGATCAAGCAAAATCTTCAGTAGATCAAGCATTGCAAGGTCGTGTTTCTGGTGTGTCTGTAACAAATGAATTGGGACAGCCTGGAGCTTATAAATCTGTTCGTGTACGTGGTACCAGTTCTTTGTCAGGTAAAAGTGAACCTCTTTATGTTGTGGATGGAGTTCCTGTTGGTGGAGATATGAAAAGCAAAGGTTCAAATCCATTGGCTTCTATTAATCCGGAAGATATTGTGTCAATGGAGACACTGAAAGATGAATCAGCAACTGCTATTTATGGAGCTCGTGCTGCTAATGGTGTCATTATTGTAACAACAAAAAATGGAAACGGAGGCCAGAAGGTTCAAGGCTTGTTTGTTCCAAGTGAATATAGCGTTCAGGAGTTTGCTGTAAATGTAGATGGTAAACATACTATCTTGAGTAATAACCAATCTGTTGATGTAAACATCATGAAATATGACATTAAGGCAGATATGGAGTATATTGCCATTCCTAAGGTTGAGGCTAAAACTTTCTTTGTTGCTAAGATACCTGAGTGGACAAAGTATAATTTGTTGGAAGGGAAGGCCAATCTATATTTGAACAATGAGTATAAAGGTTCTAGCAAGATTGAGACCTCTTCGCTTCAGGATACGATGATGCTTTCGTTTGGAGAGGATAAAGACATCGTTGTGAAAAGGGAGAATGAGAAGGATTATAAGTCTAAAAACATGCTATCAACCTCTAAGAAAAAGGATATAGTTTGGAAGTTGACGTTGAAGAATAATAAGAGAATTCCTGTTGTAGTTCATTTGGAAGACCAATATCCGATTTCAATGAAAGACGATATCAAAGTGGAACTTCTTGAAACTTCTGGTGCGAAAATTAATGAATTAAACGGTTCGTTGAAATGGATAGTGAATTTGAAACCAGGCGAAGAAAAGGTTTTGAGAGTCTCTTATTTGGTCAAATCGCCTTCTGATACTTATTTGTATGTAGAATAGAATTTGAATTTATATATAAGGCAAACCTTCTTTAGATAATTATTTCTATAGAAGGTTTTCTTTATTAATTGTTTTGATTATGTTTTGCGATGATAATTCTTAATAATAAATTTGTGATTTAATAATTTAATGCAAATGTTGTTATAAATAATGAAAAACGTATCGTATTTGATGTGTCTATTGTTTTTGTCTTTAGCAATAGATGTCTCTGCTAGAATTAAACCTAGTTCTTATCTGTCTGCAATGAATGCAGAAGAAAACGTGGTGTTGAACAAACAAGTGAAGTATACCTTTCTTAAAGGTAAAGATTGCGTCAAATCTAACGAATTTGGTGTTAATATTTATACACCGGTAAAACGTTATGATGTGGTGGAAGATTATATCACTTATGATTCAATGTCTTCAATAAAATATTTGAAAGGTGTTTTATTCCCATCTTACCATCAAGTAGAATCTGACGGCATTTTCTATACTGATTTAAGTGTGTGTGAATATTCTTTTAATGCATATAAGAATAAACCTAAAAAGATTGCCTATCAGAAGACTTATGATGATGTCCGATATTTGACATCTATCTATCTGGTATCAGAATCTTTCTTTATAGGAGAGCAGACGGTTACTTTAGATATTCCTTCATGGTTGGATGTGGAAATTCATGAATTCAATTTTGGTAAAAACATTACTAAGACGGTAGAAAAGAAGAGTTCCAAGACAATCTATAAATATACGGTGAAGAATCAGCATGTCATGAAGAGAGAGAGTCACGCTCCTGGTAATTCCTATATTTATCCTCATATTTTGTTGCAGTTTAAAAAGGCTGAGGTGAAGAAAGGAAAGATGGTTAGTTAGTTATATGGGTTCAGTGGCTGATCTTTATTCTTGGTATCATTCTTTGATGAATTCTGTTGACAATGATAAAAGGTCAGTTCTGACAGAAGTGTCTAAAATAACCAAAGATTGCAGAACTGATTTGGAACGTATTCAAGCCATCTATTCATGGGTTCAGTCAAATATTCGTTATGTTGCTTTTGAAGATGGTATTGCAGGTTTTCGTCCTGATGCAGCGCAGAATGTTATGCGTAAAAAATTTGGCGATTGTAAAGGTATGGCCAATTTGTTGAAGACCATGCTTGTTTCAATGGGTTATGATGCACGTATGGCTTGGATCGGTACTAACCATATCGCTTATGATTATTCAACCCCTACATTGGCGGTTGATAACCATTGTATTTGCGCATTGTTCTATGGAGGTAAGATCTATTACTTGGATGCTACTTGCGATAACATGGCGTTGGGCGTTTATCCAAGTTCGATTCAGGGTCGTCAGACTTTGATTGAAAATGGCGATAAGTATTTGTTGGAAAGAGTTCCAGACTGTGGCGCTGAACAAAATACGGATAGTATTTGCTCATCTTATACTTTAAGTAATGGAGTGTTGAAGGGAAATCTGAAATATATTTTTGCTGGAGAATCAAAGCAGGTTATTTCATCTTTGATCGATCAGACAAGATTAAATTACCAGGATATGGCACTGAACCTATTCATGTCTGAGCTTAGAGCTGGCCGTAAGATCACAAATTTGAAACGTAGCTCTTGTCTCCCTTCTGATTCTGTTGTTTCGTTGTCATGTGATATAGAAAATAGTGTTGACCTACAGGTTGTTAATTCTGAAATATATCTTGATCTAGATAGCCGTAAACCTCGTCAATCATCCTATTTCAGATTGGATAAAAGAAATCAACATTTCCAATTCAATTATAAATCTAGAAATGTACAGCACACTGAAGTTACATTGCCTAGAGGTGCAAAAGTGACATTACCAGAACCTCTTCTCATCGATCGTGATGGATATAAGTTTAGTGTGAAGTACAATTACGTGAATGGCAAGATTGTTTACGATAGAGTTTGTGAGATTAAAAACCTCATATTGAAAGTGAATCAGATGAAACAATGGAATGACGATATGAAGGCTTTGGACAAGGCTTATCTCTCATTGCCGATTGTGAAATTGTGATTTTTTACTCTCAAATAATTGAATTAAAAGAATTTTAAAGATGAAATATATATATAGATTTTTGATTTTGATGGCCCTCTGTTTGCAGGCAACAGTGGCTCATTCGCAGATTTTAGACAAAGAAGAAAAGGAGGCTATCCGTCAGGATGTTTGGAACTGGGATATGTCGGAGTTCAAACTGAAAACTGTTCCTGAAGAATATAAGAACAAATCTTCGGTTATCTTGGCAATGCATGATAAGGTTACGGTCGACAGAAAAATTAAGGTCAGAGGTGCTTTTATGGCAATAGGTGTGTCAACCGAATACTATTATACTTCTATTAACCGAAGCTTGGTTTACATTAACGATAAGGTCTCTTTGGAT
>JALNVE010000264.1 GCA_023227695.1 Paludibacteraceae bacterium | reverse complement strand
TTTGACCTATAGAGAAGTTACATTGCTCGATTTTGGCTCTGAATGTTTTGAATCTCTCAAACCACCAGCATTTATCGCAGATTAGAGCATGTTGCACCACGCAAATTGACCCATAGGTCTTTTTTTTAGAAGCTGTTTCAATTATCTACAATCAAACTTGTAGTTTTCGTTGATTCTTTGAGTGCTTTTTTGTCATTTTCAAACGATTCCATTCGTCAGATAGCTCGCTCTCTTTCTCTTGAAATCCCAGAAAAATGTATCAAAGACTCATCTCATTTAACGATAAAATTGAATCAGCTTCTTATTATTTTACAATTATAAAATTCAAGTTTGCTATGCCAAGTTCTGACGTTATGTTGAGCAAATAGAAGCCCGACTCGTACTTGCTTACATCTAATGAGATGGTGCCTGAACTTTGGTAATCCAATGCCTGTTTCAAACCACCTTGAACGTCATATATGGCTATTTCATACTTGCCTGAATTAGGAACTGAGATGTTGACATTGTTCTTTGCTGGGTTCGGATAGAGAGCGTATTCCTCATTTGTCTCATTCTTTGCCAACTCAGTGTTGTCAGTATAACCGCCAGAACCGTTGCAGTTCTTTGTTCCGTTTTGGCTGCCTGGTGTTGCTGAAATCAAGTTGCATGCTGATATGATTCCGAATACGGTCCAAGTATCATCCGCATCTTTCTCTCTACCATAAGATTCGTTAACAGCATGAAGCTGATAAGTTATAGAGTCGATGATAGATAAGCCTTGCTCCAATTTCACAGAAAGAGATATTTTCGATGCCTCTGTTGCTGAGAGTTTGAAGTTTGTATGAAGCACGCCTTGCCAGAAGTAATCGTCTGCCCAGATGATTTTATGCTCACCTGCTTTGATGATGGTTGAGGCTTCGTCTGTAGTAGGGAATTGGTACTTGTCCAATTCTTCTGCATTGTCAGAAATGTAAAGTCCTGCTAAGTCGACATCCTTTGTTCCGTAGTTGTATAGCTCAATCCAGTCTGGATAGTTACCGAATTCGTCAGCATTTTTAGAGTTCATGTTGCTGCTAGCACAGATCTCGTTGATGACGATGGTTGGTTTTGTGTAGTTTGCCTTTGTGAAGGTAGCAACGAGCGTAACATCGTCGGTAACCACTTTGTCATAAGCTTGAATTGCGTCAGAGCTGTTTTTGTTTACGCCGCCAAGATTGAATTCAAGCGTAAAATCAGAACTTGTAGCAACGTTCTGGTGAAGCTCGATGGCAATCACGTTAGTTCCTTTTACAAAAAGCGATTTGTCGAGCGTAAATGAAACCTCTTCGTCGTTTCTGTAGTCAGAAGCGAATGTTTCGTAGTTTACCTCATTATCTGGCATGTTATATCTGCAAGCCTCTTTGCCGTTGATGTAGATGATCACACCGTCATCGTATACCATGTTGGCTTTGATGTTGTCCCAGTTGCTAGGGTCGTCTATCTCAAATGTAGTACGGAAGTAACCGGTTGTGTATTTGTTGTTGCTGTCATCTCCGTAGTTGAGAATAGTGTTGTACAAAGAGTTGTCCTTTCCGTAACCCATTCTGCCTTGTCCTTTTTCCCAAGCAGCGTCATCGTATGATGTTTCGAACCAACTGTTAGAAGGCATATCTCCATTGTAATAAAATTTCCATTGGGAGTTTCCGTCCAATAGACTAGAGGTAGTCTCTGAGGTGATGTTCCATGATTTCAATACATATCCAGTAGGAGCAACCGGAACAATGTTCAAGTTCATACCTGCGAAATATTTGCCTTCGAAGCTTGCATCGTTTAATCTTGTTCCGTTTACGATGAAATCAGCATCATTGATGTTGGAAGAGATGGATAGGTTGACCGTCTTTCCTAAACCGTAATACTCTTTCAGGTTGGCGTAAACGACGTCTGTTCTATTTGTTGCGAAAGATGCCATTCTATCTTTTTGGTCGCTGTAAGAGTTGTTGTATTGGTCGTTTTTCTTCCAATGAGCACAGATTTCGGCCTCGGCGTTGCTGTAAACACTGTCCAAAATGGCGTTGACTCTATGTGAATCAAATGTAGTACCCAAGTGAATCAAAAATTTATTAAGGAACTTCTCCTTGAAATCTTTGTTCTTCATTAAGTTGCGGAAAAGTTTTACTTTCCAGATATCTCCGTCTACTGGAGCCGTGAATCCGGAACTTGTTTCGGTTCCGTTACCCCAGTTAAAACGGTCACCTTCGCCCATTGCGAAAAGCAACATGTTTGTGTTTACTGAAGTGTGGTTGTTTCCGCCATCACCGTAAAGTCCGAAACCGAAATCGGTATCGTAAACAATCCAACGGAAACGACCATTGTCGATAGATCGCCATACCTTTGTATTGTTAGATGGCCAGTCTGTGTTGACAATATATTGTTCGAAGATCTGATAGTCCATGTATTCGTTCATGTCCATTAATCTGTTCATCTCTTCGTAATAATTTTCCGCATCGTAGTTTTCTGATTGTGCCATCAATGTTTCGAATGCATTGGAACTACCTTCTGTTGCTTCTACTTTTCCTTTTGATATTTCAAGAAGGTCAATCTCGTCATCCTCCAATCCATAATTTGTGTAGATGTAGTCTTTGTTCGTTCTCTCTCTCAAGTCCATCTGACCGTAGTATTTACCGTTGATGAAGTAAGCTACTGGCAGATAAGCTTGATAGTCTATGTCCATCTTGCCTTCTGTTATGCTCTGCATAAATCCATCCCTGATGCGGCTATAATCATAATCATTACCTCCGTTTCTGATTTGGATGCTTTTGTATTCAGTTCCCTTCTTTTGAGGGAAGAAGTTATAGAAATCATTACTGCCTACTGCATAAATGGAAGAATAACCAGTTTTGCTGGAAGCGGATACCTTTAATGATTTGAGTGCGTAGCTTCTTGAACAACCGCCCATTATGCCAGCTTCCATCTCTTGGCTCACAACCTGTTTTCCGTCTACGATATATTCAACGTTTACAGGTCTCTTCCAATCTTGGAAGTAGTTGGCAGGCTCGTTTTTCGAGTCGCAGAATGTTTCTCCTGTAACACCATTTGTTCCTTTGACGTAAATGCCCGTTTTGTCAGAGAAAAAATTGTCATTGTTTGTTGATATAGAGATAATTGGTACAGTAAAACCGCCTCCGCACTCAGAGTGGTAAGAATCTAGGAAGATATAAGATCCCGTTGTGATCTCACTGCAGATTCTGCCGTCGCTGTAGGCTCTTGCTCTGATCACTGTACTTGAATTGATGGAAATGGAGCCGTTGTAGAGTGTGGAACTTTCTACAGGATCCGAACCATCTTTTGTGTAGTAAATCTTCGCATTGTCTGTGGATGACAATTTGAGAGATACATTTGACGAATAGATTCCAGGTTTAGCAGAAAAAGTAGGTGCAGAAAGACGTACGTTTGAACTAACCCCTTTTGAGTTGGCTTTTCCTGGAGTGGGTTTTTGAAGATAACCTTCTTCACCATCGCTTGTCACACCCCATGATACGTGTGGATACATATAAGGATAGGGAAGTTCGCTGGCCAATTGGTTGGATGCATCAAATAATTGAAGTCTCATGTCGTTCTCCGTGGTTTTCAACTTGAAGCTGGCGTGCAGATCTTTGTCTAGTTCGTCAAAATAGAAAATCTTGTAAGCTCCTTCATCAATGGTGATGTCAGAAGTAATTGTCCAAGAATTCGATTTGCTTTTGCCTGTAGAGACTTTGACATAAGAATTTTTGAAAGTATAGCCTTTCAAATTTACAGCAGACGTTCCTGAGTTGTAAATCTCAACCCAGCCAGAAAAGTTGTACTTGTCGTCGAGTAGTGTTGACACATTACATGGCATCATTTCGTTGACGATGATGTTTGCGTTGATTTGTGCTGTTCCGCAGAGTATCAATGCTATGAGCGATGTTAAAATTTTTCTCATAACCGTACGTTTTTTAGAAGAAAACTGGAAGTATGAACCAATTTCTCGTTTTAGTGAATAGAAAGATTACAATAGATGTTTTTATTGACTTGATAGGAGAGACGGAATCCGAACAAACATATAAATACGCTTGCCAAATTGAAGTCGCTCAGACTTAAAGATGAAAAAATGTGTTTTTCGTTTTCGAAGATGATGGAGGTTATTTAACCTCTTTCCAACTACATTTTTTAAAGTTCGTTAATCATACCCGAATGCAACATAATCCACAAAATTTTGTCTTTTTTTTATGAGTCATTCAATTCGTATACCTAACTCATTACATCAGCACAAAATCAAATTTATGTAAAAAAAAATTAAATCGCAATATCTTTGTCTAATTTTTTCTGAAATAAAAATGATTGTTTTAATGGGAAATAGGTTTCTAGTAGGGCATTTGCAAAAATCTTAAGATTTGCCAAATATTCTTTTATTGATGAAAATCAAGACTTTAAAGTTTGGAGAATTGCAGGATCCTGATTTTTGCTTTTCTGAACAGGATGCTTTACCCAACCTTATATAATTAGTTTTCAAACAAAAAACAGAAAATATAGTATTAATTTAAGTTAATTTTAAGATTTAATAAACGGTCAAAAGGAAAAATGCTGGATTCAAGCGGACAATGCAACCTCATTTAAATCCAAGTTTGTCAATTGTTTAAATTTTTGTAAAGGAGTCATATACCCTAATCTTTTCCTCGGTCTCGAGTTTAAGATGTTTT
>JALNVE010000263.1 GCA_023227695.1 Paludibacteraceae bacterium | reverse complement strand
TTATTACAACAGCTGCTCTATTTTTAGAATTTGACATATCAATCTAAACAGTGATAAATAAACTTATTTTGACAAATTATAAACGCTTGGTTTCTTCTGTATCAAAGGCAATGCCTTTGGTTCAAAAGATCCAGAAGCGCTTTTCAGATTTGAATTATTGTAATATTTAAAGCTCTTCAAAATTACAGTACCATCTTTTGGTAAAATCACACCTATATAATCATAAGATTTCAAAGCATAATCGTTCCAATAAACCAAAACATCGTTTATATAAAAGAACAGATTATCCTTTTCTTTACGCAAAGTAAACTTATTATAATCCTCAGCATTGTATAACTCATTTACCAAAACCTCAGCAAAAGGAGATATACATTCTGTATTCAGAAGGTTTACCCTTTCATCCATTCCTAATGCAAAATAATTTGCTCCGCTAGTAGCATCTTTCGAACTGACAAACAATCCTGTTATACCCTGAGAAGTAGACATCGTAACCTTCATGACAGCTTCAATTTGAAAATCAACAGAAGGAATGCTATCCATCTTTAGCAATGTATTCGTATCCTCTTTAGGAAAGTTATATGCTTTGTCATATTGTGAAATTCCCACTTCCTTATCAAAATTTGTTCTCTGGGCATAATCGGGAGCCGGCACATTGATTGCAAAAAGCTCGTCCAAATAGTACTTTTTTCTTGCCCCATTGAAATTGACCGACCAATCACGGCCATCCACATCCGAACCTCCACACATAATCGATTTCCACTCCGTATTGGGCAACGTGCGGTTGTCATGTTGACGTTTCAACAAGCCATGGCTCAATTCATGAAAAACCACATCCTCTCGCAAATTTTCAGCATTGGCAGACCCTAATGTCTCCATCCAATAAGTTCGGTCTATCTGTATCCTGATCGGATCCTCATAAATACACAATCCGACTGTCGGCCTTTCCAAATTGGCAAATTCCATGATAAGGCCATCGCCCTTCAGATCATAAGATTTTCCTCTCAAAGAAGCTTCGTACAAAAACTTCTGCAAATAAGGATCCAATTCTGCATTTATGTTATATTCTTTCGTCTCCTCCTCTTCACTACAAGAGGTCATTGAAAGCAAAAAAAGAGGCATAAACAGCCATAAATATCGTTTTACAATGGAGTTGTTCATATTGTATGAATAATCTGTTACTTGTACTTTACCATGCTATGATTTCACTATGATCAAAAAAAAACAAAATCAAATCATTGCATTTCATTTTAGCAAAGATACGCATCACAAGGAAAAGATTCTCTTTTTTAAGTTTTTTTCAATGAGAGACATTCTCTATCGAACAAATTTAACGATCTATTCGTTGTTCATGCGGAAAGTATGTTTTTTGAATAGATTATTTTGAGAACGATTGTTTCTACTCTGAAGTGGCTACAAAACACGATAGATGAACAAAAAAGCTTATGATTATACGTCATATAACTGTTTCTTTGTATTGCATTTTCTTTCCTCGAAAAAAGAAAAAACCAAAAGTTGTTGAATTTTAAATAAAAATACGTACCTTTGCAACTCCAAAAAACGCTGAGTGCCAATTGCAGCGAAATCCATTATTTTTGGACATGGGGTTTGTCGATGTGTTATATATGTTTTTTAAAGGTAAGTAACAACGAGGATAAACATGTGAATGGTACTCGAGAATCATTTAAAAAACAGTTTCAGTAGACGGTCTGGCGAGGCAAAGTCACCGAAACCGAACAAAAAAACATTATGACATTTAAAGAATTAGGTTTAAAGGAGGAGATCCTTAAGGGTATTGAAGAATTAGGTTTTACAGAGCCAATGCCAATTCAGGAGAAAGTAACTCCATTTTTATTAAGCGAAGACAAATCAGATCTCGTTGCACTTGCACAAACAGGAACAGGAAAGACAGCAGGTTTCGGTCTTCCTTTACTTCATTTAATCGACGCTTCAGTCAACCGCATCCAAGCATTAGTACTCTCTCCTACAAGAGAGCTTTGTATTCAAATTTCAAACGATTTAAAGAATTATTCCAAATACATCAAGGGATTCAAAGTAGTTCCTGTATACGGAGGTGAGAGCATCGTCCAACAATACAGACAGTTGGACGTTCAACCACAAGTCTTGGCAGCAACTCCAGGTCGTCTAATCGACCTTATCGAAAGAGGCAAAGTCAACCTTTCTAACATCAAGTATTTGGTACTCGACGAGGCAGACGAGATGTTGAACATGGGATTCCAGGATGACATCGAGCGCATTCTTCAAGAGACTCCAGAGAATAGACGTACGCTTTTGTTCTCAGCTACCATGCCAAGTGCAATAGCTCATATTGCTAAGAAATACATGAAGGACAGCGTAGAAATCTCCATCGGAAGAAAGAATGCCGGTGCCGAGAATGTAAGACACATCTACTACACGGTTCCTGCTAAATTAAGATATGAAGCATTAAAGAGAATCGTGGATGTCAACCCAGATATCTACGCAATTGTATTCTGCCGTACACGACAAGAAACAAAAGACGTGGCAGACCATTTAATGGCCGACGGATACAATGCAGACGCTCTTCACGGAGACTTGTCTCAGATTCAGAGAGACTCTGTTATGCAGAAGTTCAGAGTCAAGACTCTCCAACTTTTGGTTGCTACAGACGTTGCTGCCAGAGGTTTGGACGTAAGTGATTTGACTCACGTCATCAACTTCAACCTTCCTGACGATATCGAGAGCTATACCCACCGAAGCGGACGTACAGGCCGTGCTAACAAATCAGGTATCTCCGTCTCTATCGTTCACACCAAGGAAACAGGAAGAATCAGAATGATCGAGAAGATGATCAACAAGAAATTCGAGAAAGGCGTTATTCCTACAGGTTTGGATGTTTGCCAAAGCCAACTCTTCTCTCTTATCAATAAGATGAAAGAGGCTCAGGTTGACGAGCAGATCGAAAAATACTTGCCAATGTTGATTGAACAGTTGAATGATATGGACAAAGAGACCATTATCAAGAAGTTCGTTTCTCTAGAATTCAACCGTTTCTTAAGCTACTACAAGAATGCCGAAGACATCAATATTGAGGGCAGAGACAACAGCGAGCGTTCGCAGAAGAGAAGAAATGGAGATCTAATCCGACTCAAGATCAACTTAGGTCAGAAAGATGGATTTACTCCAAAACGTATTCTTGGAATCATCAACGACACAACAGGCGATAAGGGTATCGAAATCAGAGATATAGAAATCACTCCAAGATATTCATTCTTCGATGTTGACAGCAACGAGGTGAAGAGAATGATTGATGCTTTCGCAGCAAACGATAACGATGGCGTTGTTCTTGCAGAAGCTAAAGAGAGCCGTAGCCGCAGCTTCGACAGAGGCGGAGACCGTGGTGGTTTCGACAGAGGAGGCGACCGTCGTCGCAGCCGCAGCGATCGCGACAGAGGAGGCGACAGAGATCGTTCAAGCTTCAGAGATCGTGACAGAAGCCATGACCGCGAAAAACGTTCTGATAGCAGCAGCTCTGAGTGGAGACACACAAAAGATGAAAATGCATTCAGCAAAAAATCTTCAAAGAAATACAGCAGAGACAGTTTCAGCAGACATAAATAATCTGCAGAAGTCTTCTTCTAAATAAAATAGGACCGACGGAACACTTTCCGCCGGTCCTATTAATGAAACCGATTACGGTCTAGGCATAAAATCATCCAACCTAAAAAAAGATGTCAGACACCTATCTTACACTCAAACAAACATCCGAAGGATTATACAAAGAGAAAGGAAGTAAGTTTCTCGCCTTTGCCATGCCTGTACGTAATGTGGAAGAGACCAAAGTCATCTTAGACGAAATGAGGAAGGAGTATCATGATGCACGTCATATCTGTTTCGCCTACATCATCGGGGCTGAAGGCAAAGAGACACGCTCTTACGACGATGGAGAGCCCTCTGGTACTGCAGGGCGCCCTATCCTAGGCGTACTGATGTCAAACAAACTGACATACACACTGATTGCCGTTGTCCGCTATTTCGGAGGCACCAAATTAGGAACCAGCGGGCTTATCAACGCATACAAAGAGGCCTCAGACGATGCCATCCGCAACAATGAGATCATCGAAAAGACAATCGACAAAGTCATGTCTGTCCATTTTGAATATGCGTTCATGAACGAGATCATGCGTATAGTTAAAGAAGAGGAACCTATCATTTTGGAGCAACAGTTCGACATGGAATGCATGCTTAAGCTCAGTATCCGCCAACGCGACTACGACAAGTTGAAGACAAAGCTCGAGAAAGCAGCTGTTTGTCAGCCTAGCGGAGCATTCAAAATTGAGGAAATTGAGATGGAAGAATAGCCTCAACTAATCAGTCCAATTGTACAGATTGGCTGCATTGCTAGCACAATGCACAAAAAACTTCTGAAAAGATTTCTGAAATAGAGTTTTTAAATATAAATTTGCAGCCGCAAACGCCACTATGGCTCAGTTGGTAGAGCAACGCATTCGTAATGCGTGGGTCGCCGGTTCGAGTCCGGCTAGTGGCTCATTTATGCACAAGGCGATCACCATCGGTGACCGCCTTTTTTTTGTTATTGTCACGTCCTGAAATAGCGTTACAACAAAAAAGTAACGAATATGAAAGGAAAAGAAAGACAGTACGTTAGACGTTCACAAAAAGACTACCCGATGAGCTTTAAGCTTGCGGTAGTAAGA
>JALNVE010000262.1 GCA_023227695.1 Paludibacteraceae bacterium | reverse complement strand
GGAGTTGCTCCCCAGCAGAGCTCCACTATGCTTGGGACTGCGATACAAATATGAGCAAATTGTTGAAAATATTCAATCGTATTTTCATTTAAGTCACCACGCAATTTGACCCATTGACACTTAATATAGTGAAAATACCACGCAATTTGACCTATACGCCGAAAATTCATTATTCTGCTATCATAACATTTAATATAATTCCCATTTGTTTTCATAATCCATATTATTCCAGTTGGCAGTCTTTGAGAACAATCATTTATTGTTAACACCTCTCCTCTTGTATTTACTATTTGAATTCCAATGAATTCCATTAAAGAGTTTGATTTTAAACTGAAGTTGTCTTGCCTTATTGACTCAAGAATATGTTTTGCATTAATTTTTTGATGATCAATTGGCAAAACCATTTCACTTCTTAATAGAGAATCCATCTTAACTTCTTGTTGTTGAGTATATCCAATAGATTCTAAACTGACATCATGAGTTGCGTTAAAAATCACCTTTCTAAACAATGACATCAATGCTTTTTCATTGATAGAATTTTTATATTGAGCATGCTCAGCATCGCAAGAATCCAACACAAGAGTATCCTCTCCTTTATTATTATATAGAAAGTGATCTCCCAATGGCTCATCTTTGTAATAATCATAACCTTCATTCAAGCTAATTCTAACACTATTAATACCATTATCAAAAAAAGACAAAAATGGCTCTCTGTCTATATAGTCACTGTCTCTTTCCCCAAGACGTGTGTATAAATGACTTCTATAATAACACATATCATCATTACCTAACGGAAAGAATTCATTCAGAATAATGGAATCACAACGGTTTATTATGCTATACACCGTATAATCCAATTTACATATCAGAGTTTTCTCACCATTGGCAAATACACACCCTTTTTTAACGCTCAGACAATGGTCTTTTTCTGAACAAGAATACAAGCACAAAGACAATGCTAATAAAACGATACTACTTAGTTTCATTTGTTTTGAGAATAATTTGTATTTATCTGATTTTTCTTAGTATTTAGTTCTTTACACTTACCATAAACACCATTTTCTTCAAGATTCCCGTTCGCTGTAACGTATTAACTTCAAGTAAATGCATCCAAGCAACTCCTTTTACAGCAAATATAATGATTATATGGTTGATATTGCAAATATTCATACAATGATTAAAAAATTGGTATCAGGCTTTTTTTTGCATATAATCTAGATTATGCAGGCTGAAACCTAGGGTGCCCAAAAGAAGGTTCTGGAAATTTCCTTTTTTGAATTTCAAAACGAGATGACGTTCAATAAAAAGGTACAGCCTACCCCGAAGATAGTGGCATGTTTGTAGTAAAAGGTTGAGAGTTTGATCCCAAAAAACGATTCGAAGAGAAATACAATAAAAACGAAAGGGGCTCGCATCAAAAATGCAAGCCCCTTCACTATCTTAAATAATGGTTTACTTCTTAGAAGCCTCTACTTTTGCTTTGGCATCGTTAACCAATTTATCTGTGCTTTGCTGAGTTGAAGCAACCATAGAGTTGGCTTTCTGATCAGCTTCTGCGTTGATCTTGTCAGCTTGTTTCTTAGCCTCCTTAACAAGAGCCTCTCCTGCCTTCTTCTTAGCAGCTTTCTCTAACGGATTCTTAGCTTTGTTAACCATTGCATCGGCATTAGACTGAGCTTCTGCAACTAATTTATCTCCTGCATTCTTTGCCTCAGTACGAATCTTTTCAGCATTGGATGTTGCCTCTGCCATCAACTTTTTCTGAGTATCAAGAGCTTTTTCCAAAGCAGCTTGAGCAGCCTTGTCTACCACTGCAGTCACTTTCTCCTTCACAACCTCTTTAACGGCATCTGTAGTTGATGATAAATCCAAACCAATCTTAGGACTAGTGAATGTACCGCCAATCTTTACATTAGCTTTTACAGGAACCTTAGATGAGAGAGATGTTGGAACAGCAATAGCTGCAACATAATCCAATGATTGATCCAAACCAGACGAACCGGAAACCTCCATGTTGGCATTTCCTACAGCAGTCTTGAATGGATTAGTTAACAATCTTCCGTCTTTGATTTGGAATCCGATGTTCAAGTTCTTGATCTTAGGATCTTTCAATGAACTGTTGTTCAGTTTATCTGCAATCATATTCAAAGCCTTAACACCGTTAATCTGAACCTCATTAGAAGAGAATGAACCATCTCCAACAACTGATTTCAAAACAGGCATCATGTCTTTGCCTAGATCAGAAACGAAGTTCATTGACATGGAGAAGTTACCTCCTGCATCTGCCAACATAGGAGCAAACTCTTTAGCTGTCTCAACTAAGCTGAATACCTTAGAGATAACCATGTTCTTCACAACAAAGTCCATATTTACTTTTGGCGATGCTACGTTCTGAACGTTGTATTGTCCCTTTACGTTGAGAGAACCTCCCATTGTGTTGGTTGACAATTGGCTGATGTCCAAAATCTGATCTTTTACAGTGACTTTTCCTACTGCATTTTCTAACTCAATGTTATCATAGATGAGTTGTTTAAAGTTGACATTCAAACCGAAGTTGATGTTTGCAGGAATCTCAACAACAGACATTGCAGATGTATCTTCTGCTGTTGCCACTTCTGTTGCTGTTGTGTCATTGGAGATGAAGTCGTTCAAATTGAAGTAATTTGAGTTGACACTCAAGTTACCCTTGATGGTCTCATCTTTCATTACATAAGGAATAAAGTTTTCCACCTTACCTTTTATATCCAAATCGTTCTTGCCTAGAGCAATCTTCATCTCTGTCAAATCAACGTAAGCAGTAGTGAAATTTAGATTAGCTGCAGAAACATTCACATCGTATGGCAAAGAAGCCATTTTCAATATCATGTTGGCAAGATTCAAATTACCGTCAACCGTGAACTTGTCATACATCTCTTTCTCTACGTATGACAAACGGCCTTGTGCATTCAAATCAGCCTTCAAGATACCTGTCATCTGCATGCTGTCCATAGGAACAACATCTTTCAACTTATTGAAGTCGATAGTTCCATTTGCTCCAAAGTCAAAATCAGGATCGGAAACAGGAGTCTTTAATAATAGGTGAGCTCCGAATGCGTTACCGGCCATATTGAATTTAAGAGTTGGGATGTTCAAAACGGTCAAATCTGCTATACCTCCAGGGTTAGAAGCTTCAACGTCGATGTTGATATCCTTAACGTCGCTAGGCAAAGTTGGATATTTGAACATAGCGTCAGCAATCTTCAATTTAACATCAAATGCAGGAAGTTTCTCGCCTTGCATGCGACCATTAGCCATGGCAGTCAAAGTAACTTTACCATCGGTTTTGATGCTCTCGAAGTCCTTAGCATAGATAGCTGGGATTAAAGAAAGAATCTGTTTAAAGTCGATTGATGGAGTATTCAACTGCACATCCATATCGGTAGTAGTTGAGTCGATCAATTGAACAAAACCGCTGAAATTAGCTTTGATCGCGTTCAAAGCGATGCTGTTCTCCGTAAATGTGAATTTATTGTTCTTCATATCGGCATCCAAGTTGATGTCTGCTGCCAATTTAGCGTTAGACAAATAAGGAATTTTGCTCATGAAGAAAGAGACCTTATCAACATCTATTTTTGTCTTCAACTTTGCGATTGCATCCGAAACGGATCCAGAAAAGGTGAAATTGAACTGATCCAAAGAGGCTCCCATGGCAGAAGCACGGTCAGTATAGACAATTTTTGCAACGCCCAATTTCATGTTCTCAACGTTAGCAAGAGATGCTCCATTTGAGAATTGACCGGCCAAATCCAAATTGAGATCTTTTACAGATGCGTACATCTTAGCCTGCATATCGTTGAAAACAACGTTCATGTTCTTCACTAAGAAGCTCTCCAAATTGAGGTTGATTGGTGAAGAGGCAGATGTATCGACCTTCTCTTTTGTCGTTGTGTCTGGAATCGTGATATCCCAGTTTGCTTTACCATTTTCCAACACTTTAGCATAAACATAAGCATCTTCCAAACCGATTTCATTTATTTCGTAAGAATTGCCGAAAAAACTCTTAATGTTCACAACTGCGATTAGTTTTCCAACATTAGCTAAGGTATCGCCCTTAAACTCGTTCTTTCCTACAACGCCGAAATTCTCAATCGTAACCGAAGCGTTCGGGAAATTCTTAAAGAAACTAAGGGAAAGATCTCCCATAAAGATCTCCGCATTTAAATTCTTATTTGCTTGGTCTATTGCAATATCCTTTATTTTACCTTGAAAGGCAAACGGAAGGATAAAAAGCAAAGCTAAAAAGACCAACAGGACAATACCTGCGATTTTCAATCCTTTTTTCATAAAAATATCATTAAATTACTAATTTTCAGAGTATAAAATAGATCACCTTTAACATACAAATGTATACAAAGATATTTCAGTTGCCTATGAATAAATGTTTAAAAAATAATAAAGAAAACCGCTATTTGATAGTCTATTTCTGTTTTTTCTCCAATTATTCTCCATATTTTTCATTTTCGAGAAGAGAAAAGTCTATTTTTCATTAGAGAAAAAGCTAAAATGGCGTTTTGTTTTTCCTCGCATATTACCTAACGCTGAGTAAATGTGCCAATACGCCTTGAGGGCTCGCCAAAAGTGGCGTGCTGGATGGCGTCAAAAACAGTTTTACCGTTCAAGCGAGGTACGAGCGCGTTTAAAACTGTTTAGCCAGACAGT
>JALNVE010000261.1 GCA_023227695.1 Paludibacteraceae bacterium | reverse complement strand
TTTCCGAACACAGTTCAGGGGCGTGGCAGACGTGAAGTTTTTCATGTACAGGCTTGCCAAACTTTATTCTTGAATCTGGGGATTCTTGTCCTTGTACCAACCCCACCTATCCGCTGATCCGTTAAACGAGAGAATGGTGCGACCACATTGATGACCGTTTCACGTCTCTGATTATATGAGAAAGAGACAAAGAAAGCGGAATCAGAAGTCAATAATGATATAAAAGACTATAGTTATCATCAGAAACGAGAGACTGCCAAATTGAAGGATTTAAAGGATTGGGAGTTAAACAAAAACACATAAAAGAAAAGGAAACAGAAGAAAATAGCAACAACTTTCATTTCATAGATAAATATTAAGAAAAGTATATGGGGACAAATTGTCCCTCTATATTAGTATCTATGTTAATTCAGATGCCATTATAGGAAAATATATATCATATTTTCAAAACTAGAGAATGAAACATCCAATTATCATAGCATCTTTTCGACTATAAACTGTTCACATTTATAAGACTATAATTATCGTAGAATCAAAGCTTCTTATATCTTTTGTCTATTTTTGTTAGTATGGTCGTTTCCACTTAACAATAAAAATGACGCTATCGATATTTCTTAACTTTACTATCATATAAGAACTTAACACAAATTGGAATTCCTACGCCTACAAAAATGTAGAGGAGCCACCAAACGATATTATTAGATGATGGATCATTACCGATTATAGGAAAGGATCCATAAGGTATTTCGGAAAGATTATAATAAGAAACCTTTATTAGATTGATTATTTTAAAACAAGAGAAATGTAAAGCCAAGACTATTATAGTATTCTCCCCTACATATACTAAAACATTTTTAACGACACCATGTCTGCTTGAAATAAATTGTGATATAACAACCCAAGTCCATGTACCAATGCAACCAAAAAACCAAACATAACATACATCATACCAAAATTTTACTCCTCTAAAAGATATTGGATGGTACAGAACTCCAACAATTGTTATAACAGAGCCAATGATAACAAAAATATTTTTTTTGTAAACATCAATTGTCGTCTTTCTAACTATTTTATGCATACAGTAGCCAGATAAGAATATTGCAGAAGCAAGAAAAGTCATGCCCGAAATGCCAATTATTACCATACTTTTTTCTTTTAAAAGTAGCACCATTGACCCAGCCAAGAAAAAGAACATAGCGAAAATTACGACTATTACATAAAAACGCTCGTTATTCGTATTTGTTTCCTTTAAGGAACATTCTCCTTTTCCACCATATAAAGGTCTAAATATTGCATTCAAAATATTGTTACAAGCTGGGATTTTGTTTTGTATTTCAATAATATATGACTTTATAATTTCCATTACTGCTCTAATAAACCAAAGAGAAATCATACTATATATCGCAGAGAAGAACAGAACTGGTAAAAACCAGAATCCTCCAATCAATTGATCGTCACCTTGCAAGAAAAAGACTAATATTATTTTGTGTATTAAAGTTCTTAAATTATAACGTTCTGGCATATACCCCTGCCACTCACCATACATACCTAATGCCAATAATAAATTGTGTAATACAGTGAAGAGAAGTGCCCATTTCACAAAAGGAAGCCACAAACCTTTTATTTTTTTCTTAACAAAAGTCCGCTTATCATCAATATATCTCAAATTAAAGAAGTAACCACTTAGAAAGAAAAAAAGAGGCATATGGAATGAATAAATATATTTACATATAAATATCTGCCATTCACTATTTCCTCCCTGTATTGGTGTAGCACAACAATGACCAATAACAACAAATATTATTCCTAAAGCTTTAGCTATAGCAATACTATCATCATGATTCGAAGATAAACTAGTCATTAATCAATAAGATGTTTTTATCTTTATCAATAAATTGAATTCTAAAGGCTGAAAGAATATTATAGTTACGCAACAATGTACTTGCACAAGGAGAATATTTACAATCCGCAAACATGAGATTCTCGGAAAGTTAATCAAAAAATTAGACATGCAATTGCACCTATAGATACTCCATCACATTATTCCTAGATGTGAGATTCTTCACTATTCTAGTTAATCTATATATGCAAAAAGCGTGGAAACATATTACCACCCGTCCCACAGTTGGAGGTCTTAGCATTGCCTGATATAGCAGAACGAGCAACGCAGAAATCCACACAATATGAAGATCACTGCACTTAAGTACAGTTACAACATACCCAATGAACATCTACCGTTGCTATGTTCTTCACTACATCTATTAACCGTCAAGTTTCCAGATGCAAAGAACAAAGCGCGATAAACGCTTTTATCATATATGATGTCTTACCCCGCATCTTCCTGTTCAGGCCTCTGCGAATGGTTTTTACACAGCAAAATTACATAAAAATCTCCAAATTTCTTCCTTTTTCTCTGGGAAATAGTTGTTGAACCTTCAGAAACATATAAAAAGAAGCCTAAAGTTTAGACGTTTGAGATAAATATCATTCTTTTGCTCCAAAGAATGATTAGCTATAGCATATACTGCAAGATCAATACCGACATTGCACGGAACTGCAGCTGAACGTTTCAATGAAGCTGCTAGAATCAATGAGACCACAAAACGCGGTTTCTTAGATTTCACGACTCAAGTTGAAAAGGCACGTTCGCTATTGGCAAAATCAAAACTTCATAAATAGGTCGTTGAAGAAGAATCATTTTATCGAAATGTGAATTCTGCGAGATGACGCGAGAGCTCGTTAACTCTTGCGAGCCTTATTTATGTAGCATGGATAAAGATATTAACGAGTTCTTTTCTGAAGTATTTGACAAATATGCAGAACAGTTTTGAGGCAAATCTTATTGCTTTGTATTGGAAGAAAAAGGCATTAAGAAAATAGTCTGTGCTTTTACCGTTGCAAATCCCTCAATCAAGATTGAAGATATTCCTTCAAATAAAAGGAACAAACTAAACAGAAAGATTCCCAACAAGTGAAGTAAAATCGAAGATATTTAATTGTTAATAAAGGGTGTGACTCGCAAGGGTCACACCCTTTATTTGTGAATAAATCTATCTGTTTTACTAAGTGCTTCTCGGTAAGTCTCTGTAAAACTTTTGTTTCTCAACAATTATAACACAGAAGGCTTCAGTGTTTTTATCTAATTCATTTAATCTCCTCAACCCTCGTCTATCTCTAAAATTTTTCGTTTCTTTACACACGAAATCATACTTGTTAGGAAGAAATCAAAAAAAAAAGAATGTAGGAAAGAACCCTGTTTTGAAATAAGCTTACTACATGATTGGGACGAGTTTATAAAAACAAAAAAAGAGATGACATTTAGGCTCTAGATGTCAGCAAAAAACTACTATCTAAAAGCGTGACATCGATTGGCGATGTACTTAAAGAGTGGGAATCGCAGAAACAACCATCTTTCGGCGAGTTGGCAGAATCCATCCGCACCACACATGACTACACACAAAAAGTGGCTATCAAGGCCGTTAACCAATACGCAACCATGCGGAATTGGCTCATAGGCTGCTACATTGTGGAATACGAGCAGAAAGGTAAAGACCGAGCCGAGTTCGGGGCGCAATTGCTAAGTAAATTGGAAAAGGCTGTGGACAGAAAAGGATTAAATGTCACCCTTTTCAGAAACAGTAGACTATTTTACACTCTTTATCCTTAGACAATTAATTTATTTTCCGGAATTTGTCCGACAGTGTCGGATGAATTGAGCACAGCTATTTTTAATGAAAACGAAAAAAGTCCGACAGTGTCGGACAAATTAGAAGGAAAAAGAGATTTTACACTGAAAAACAACGAATTAGGAATTCATCAGACAGTGTCGGGTGAATTCACAACTGATGCGAAAACGCTTGTCAGCAAGCTTTCTTTCTCACACATAGTGGAGATCATGACCGTTAATGATCCATTGACCAGATTCTATTACGAAACAGAATGTATCAAATACTGTTGGTCTGTCAGGGAACTCCGTCGGCAGATATCTACAAACCTCTATTTCCGTAGCGGAATAAGCAAGAATCCGAAGAGTTTATTGGAACAGACGGCTATTAACTCGTACAGCAATGCGCTGGCCATTCGTCAGCCGTTCATCTTTGAGTTTCTAGGATTGCAAGCCAAAGAGGCTTTTTCGGAAATAGATTTAGAGAGCGCACTGATTGACCATCTGCAAGAGTTTATCTTAGAGTTGGGCAACGGGTTTTATTTCGAAGCCAGACAAAAACGGTTTTTAATAGACGATGAATATTACTTTGCCGACCTGGTTTTCTACTCGCGCATTCTGCATTGCAACATTATCATCGAATTGAAAGACGATGAATTCAAACACGAATATTTGGGGCAGCTCAACGCCTACGTAAGCTACTATAAAGAGAATGAGATGCATCCGGGCGACAATCCACCAGTTGGCATCTTGCTCTGCACTCGCAAAGGCAAAAAGATGGTGGAATATGCCATAGCAGGCATGGACAATCAACTTTTCGTAAGCACCTACATGCTGCAACTGCCAGACAAATCACGATTGGAAAAATTCTTATTGGATGAGATAAAAATCAAATAACGGATCAAGAGAAATAACGGATCAGCGGATAGGTGGGGTTGGTATAGCGACAAGAATATTCCCCAAAATTCATGAATAGCATTATCTTTGCGGAATGAAAACAGATCAACTATTAAGAGAGATATTGCCAAGCGTAAA
>JALNVE010000260.1 GCA_023227695.1 Paludibacteraceae bacterium | reverse complement strand
TTTACGCTTGGCAATATCTCTCTTAATAGTTGATCTGTTTTCATTCCGCAAAGATAATGCTATTCATGAATTTTGGGGAATATTCTTGTCGCTATACCAACCCCACCTATCCGCTGATCCAAAGAACGCCGTACCATCAAGGCACAGCGTTCTACAATAGGTAATATGTGGTCTCTATTTATTTTTTTCCAAATGTATTTTCAACCATTCCCACCAACAATGCAAACGGTGCGTTCCAGTTGATGGCAATCTCATTGGTCGAAAAACTACATTTCTTGTCCAAATAGCAGCGTGCAGGCTGTGATGATGGATAGTTCCTTCGACCACAGTCGGCCACATTTTCCGGATTGGCACCTCCTACCAAATAACCTGGCATAGGTTCTGCAATGCCGTAGGCTGATGAACGACGATCATGCATATTCCGAGGATAATGAGAACCAAATCTCGTCACGAAACAGTAATCTGTAGGATTGGTTCCCAACAAATAATCGAAAGAAGACAACATTCCGTCACGGTAACGGGTTTCGTTGGTCAGGAAATAGGCCAATCCCAAGATGGTTCCGTTCTGCGCAATCACACTGTTACTACCCCATTCGTACTTCCTTATAGGTACGCGGCTTGGAGAAAAGACATATTGCTTATAGATGTTTTCAGATAAACTTCTGAAACGATTATCAATCTGAGAGACATCAACCAACGACTCTAACTCCTTCTTGTGCAATGCCAACGACATTATGCCCAAAGAGTTAACAAATCTCCATGACGGAGTATCAAACTTCTGGTAGAACTGCAACTCATTAAAATACTTCACGTCCTTTGTTGTAATGAAGAGCTCTGATGCTGCCCAGAAAAACTCGTCAGAGAATTCACCATCGCCATACTCTCCTGTCCTCACATCCTTCGGATTAGTATACTCCATATTCGGATGTTTCACAGCCCAATTCCACGACTTCTCGGCAGCCGTCAAGGCTTTGGCAGATAGACCTGGAAAGATAGAATCGTACTTTGCATAAATACGGGAGGCCATGGCCATCATAGCAGCAAAATTCAAAGCTGCAGGCGTTGACTTACCTACCATATAACGGTCTGCCTTATCAAGAGCTGGCATCACCATCTTCGAAAACTTCAAAGTAGTAAGTTTCGTGTAGACGCTTCCGTCTTCATCCTGCATGTTGAAAAGCCAATCCAACTCCCACTTCATCTCGTTCAAGATGTCAGGAACACCATTCCCGCTTTCAGGGATATTCAGATTCAGACGCTTGTAGTAATCGGGATACATCTCATAAGCCAATGCCAATGAATGGAATGAGATACCTGCATTAACAACGTATTTGTTATAATCGCCCGCATCGTACCAGCCCTTTGGTGCAGAAACTTCTGACTCTACATGACGCTTTTCTGTCGCTGCAGAGACATGAATATAAACCACATCATCAGGATGACCCAACGCACGGGAATAGACCGTTTTTCCGAAGGTAGCATACTCCGGCTTTATCTCCGTTGAAGCACGCCACAAGTAAAAGGCCTTCAACGACCAGACAGAAAGTTGGTCGAACAAAGCAGAATCTTTGATTTCAAAAGGATAAGACTGTTCGGTAGAACTCTTGATGAAATACTTACCTGGCTTTTTAAAATCAGAGAAATCGACCACCTGAAGTTTTTCGCCAGACTGTCTCCAATGTGCACCGTCTGCTACATTTCCATGAAAGACCACCTCTCGCGTAGCGACATCTCTAATTTCATAGTCGACAGCGTCCATATTTGCCAAGATAGCAATTTTAGGAGCATTGGCATAATAACCTATCTGATTAACTCTCACAAAGTTATTCTGAGAATTAACCGTTCCTATTCCAAAAATAAAGAATAGACCAAACCAAAATAAACAGCTCCTCGCTAAAATTTTCTTCGTTTCCATAACTTAACATTTATACATTTATACTTCAAACAATAATATGTGCGAACTTATAAAATATATCTCCAAAAAAATGATAGCAAATCTTAAAAAAAACTTCCACCAAATATTTTTTGATGGAAGCTATCTGAAAAACAAATATTAATCCAATTTCAAGACTTCAAGGAAAGCTTTTTGCGGAACTTCCACAGAACCAATCTGTTTCATCCTCTTCTTTCCTTGTTTCTGCTTCTCTAAAAGCTTACGTTTACGGGAGATATCACCTCCATAACACTTAGCGGTCACATCTTTACGTACAGCTTTTATTGTTTCACGAGAGATGACTTTGGCACCGATAGCTGCCTGAATGGCAATATCGAACTGCTGTCTCGGGATCAACTCCTTCAACTTCTCGCACATGTGTTTACCTAAACCGTAAGCATTGTCGATGTGCGTCAATGTCGACAAAGCATCCACTGGCTCACCGTTCAACAGGACATCCAACTTCACAAGTTTAGACTCACGCATACCTTCTGGATGGTAATCGAACGAAGCATATCCCTTAGAGATACTCTTCAGACGGTCGTAAAAGTCAAACACAATCTCTGCAAGCGGCATGTTGTAGATCAACTCCACACGATTACCTGAAATGTAATCCTGTTTCACCAACTCACCTCTCTTGCCCAAGCAGAGAGTCATGATTGAACCGATATAATCTGTTGAAGTTATGACGGAAGCCCTGATATAAGGCTCTTCAATTTTATCAATCAAAGTCTGATCTGGAAGTCCAGATGGGTTGTGCACCTCAACGATATCACCTTTTTTCGTGTAGACACGGTACTGAACGTTCGGAACAGTTGTGATAACATCCATGTTGAACTCACGGTCCAAACGCTCCTGAATGATCTCCATGTGGAGCATTCCCAAGAATCCGCAACGGAAACCAAAACCCAAAGCCAAAGAAGACTCAGGTTGGAATGTCAACGAAGCATCGTTCAACTGCAACTTCTCGATGGAAGCACGAAGGTTCTCAAAATCCTCTGTCTCGATAGGATAAACTCCCGCGAAGACCATTGGCTTCACCTCCTCGAATCCGGCGATAGCCTTCTCACAAGGACGCTGAACATGCGTAATGGTATCACCCACCTTTACTTCGCGCGAGGTTTTGATACCTGATATGATGTATCCCACATTTCCTGCTGAGATCGACTTACGAGGTTCCATATCCAGACGTAGAATACCAATTTCATCTGCTAAATACTCCTTGCCTGTTGCAGCAAACTTGACCAAATCGCCGCTCTTCATCGTACCGTTCACTACCTTGAAATAGGCAATGATACCACGGAATGAATTGAAAACAGAGTCGAAAATCAAACACTGCAACGGAGCGTCAGGATCACCAACTGGTGGTTTGATACGCTCTACAATGGCTTTCAGGATAAGATCCACACCATCGCCTGTCTTACCGCTAGCGCGGATAATTTCCTCGCGTTTACAACCAAGAAGATCGATTATCTGGTCCTCCACCTCTTCTGGCATAGCACCAGGAAGGTCTATTTTGTTCAAGATCGGAATGATTTCCAAATCATGTTCAATGGCCATATAAAGATTGGAGATTGTCTGAGCCTGAATACCTTGCGAAGCATCGACTACCAAAAGAGCGCCCTCACAAGCAGCGATGGAACGGGAAACCTCGTAAGAGAAGTCCACGTGTCCCGGAGTATCTATAAGATTGAGAGTATATTTCTCACCATTGTAGTTGTAGTCCATCTGGATGGCGTGACTCTTGATCGTTATACCACGTTCACGTTCCAAATCCATGTTGTCGAGTACCTGAGCCTGTAAATCCTTACCTATCACTGTTTTAGTAAGTTCCAGCAAACGGTCTGCTAACGTACTCTTTCCGTGATCAATATGAGCAATAATGCAAAAATTGCGGATATTCTTCATCTAATTTATAAATTTTTTGCGAAGATAGAGAAAAACCACGAAATATGCAATTGTAGAGAGAGTTAGATAAGACGTTTTTTGTGTTGTATTCTCCCCTATTTCGTCAACTCCTCGTACATCTTCATGAGGGCGGCAACGCAGTCGCTTTCGCTGAAGTTTTTGAGAGGGAAACCGTAAGCCTCCATCACGGCACGGTCGTTGGCCTGGTGCGCCTTGCGAAGCTCGGGCGGCATGGTCACCTCGTCGTAAAGGTCGGCAAGCGAAGAGTCTGAATAAAGAGCACGCGCATCCAATATGGATTGAGCCGTCTGCTCTATCTTCGCCTTCTGCGCTTCCGTTGGCGATGGCAATGGGAAGTTGTTGTAGACGACATCTTTTGAATAACGATAATCGCTCTTTAATCGACCACAAACTCTTCATCACGAATTGTCAAAATTATTTTATTTTTGCACAGGTGTAATTTCTCGTGGATTAAGCTTATTAATACGGTCTAACATAAATATGAAAAAGCTTTCCTTATTATTTATTTTACTTTGGAGTTATGACGACGGTTTCTTGTTCTAATAATAGCGAAAATAATCAACAGTTAAATACCAAGGATGCAGCCTCTTGGATGGACAAACAAGGCATAAAATACAAGGCTCTGGAATATTTCAACTGGGTGGCTAAGGACAACAATGCACCAATGGCTAAGGTCAGAATTTCAAGGACAAAGGATGCGCTCGTGATAGATTACCATGTGGCTGAATATTCTACCTGCGGTCTGGAAAACACAGACGGAGGCGAAGTTTACAAGGATGCCTGCATGGAGTGTTTCATCAAAGCTCCCGAGGATTCGGGTTATTACAACATTGAATGTAACTGCATCGGAACGCTCTACATCGGCTACAGAAAACCAGGCTCAGACAAAG
>JALNVE010000259.1 GCA_023227695.1 Paludibacteraceae bacterium | reverse complement strand
CTACCACATCATTGGTTACAAAAGGTGCAGAAGATAGATAATTGGCATTAATCACCAAACAATCCCGATCATCGGTTTCAAAAGTCACATCAGGTAAAGCATTGTAAACTGGTTCGTTATTCTGTTGTTGCTTCAATGAAGAGAGAGCCACATGCGAAACAGTTTCTGTCATTCCGTATGAAATATAGGTGTCAACAGGAAGAGATTTCAACCAGTCTGCCACATCGGGCTGCAAGGGGCTTCCTCCTACCAAAAGATAACGGACATGAGACATTACCTCAACGCCTTGTTTGCTCTCCATCAATGCATGCACCTGCATAGGCACCATCGAAACAAAATCTCGACATTCATCAATCAATGGCAATGAAGACGGTTTCTGAACATATAGTTTCAGATCTCCTACCAGAGCCCTAACAACCATCATCTTTCCTGCAATATAGTTAGCAGACAAACACATTAAAACACTATCACCTGCTTTCAATTGAAAGAAAGCATTGGTTCTTTTCGCAGATTCAATCATTGCTTTCTTCGAAAGGCAAATCTCTTTTGGCATTCCAGTAGATCCCGAAGTATGACCAACAACAACATCTCCATCAGAAAACCATTCCAAAAGAAAAGAGACAAAAGCATCATCACAACCCTCAATCGATTGCAACAAATTCTTATTTCGAAGCTGATCCTTCAAATAGACCACTCCATTTATATTTAAGGAAATAATCGAATCCATGATTTATTTATAACCAACGCTTACAAAGTTAAGAAAAAGAGAAGCATTGAAGCAGATAAAAGCTCAATATTAAAAGTTGACAACAAACGAAAAGGGAGCATGAATCAATCACGCTCCCTTTCTATAATAATGGTTTGTTTAAAACTTAACAACCTCTATTGTACCCTTTCGTTCTACTCCATTAGGCATTGAAACCTGATAGAAATAAACACCTGGGTCTACTAATTCTCCTGCACTCGTACCATCCCAACCAGTTCCTTCATGAATCTTCTGTCCATATCTATTGAAGATAACGACAGGGCAACGTTCCATAAAGACATCGTTCAAACCATCCTGGTCGAATGGAGTAATTGCAGTTGGAATCTGCAACAAGACATCAAGACTAGCCACGTTACTTGACCATGCAGGACAAACATCATCAGAAACAACTACGTAATACATTGCAGAGTCAGTCAGATAAGTTAGATCCAACTCCTTATAATTAGAATAAGAAGAATCCGTATAAGCTAACTGATGGTCAACCTCGTCATTCGCATTCGTAACAGAATCAGCCAAATTACCGAAGATGTCATATTGGTTACCACGTCTAGCATCATATTCACCAACCACACGATACCAGTCAATTCTTGCAGGCTTCATGTCTGTATTCAAAATCAACTTAGCATTATCACCATACCAAACACGAGCTGGAGAATTTGGATTTGTGGTCAACATCAACTTCTCATTAGAGTATCGTTGATGAACATCGACAGTAATATAAGAACTCTTAATCAATTTATCTTGGCGAAGCAAGTTCAAATTCTCTTCAGAACCTGCAGCAGCAATACTATCCGCAGTTGTACCCCATAAACCTAGGCATGAACTGAAGTAAGAATCCAAAGATGTTGAAACGCCACACTCATTTTCTGCCATATAATAAAGCACACGCTTCTTATCTTCGTAGAGGACAGTATCACCAGATTCGTAAGGAATAGAATCTAACATCCAACCTTCTTTTCTAAGCAATCCACCCTTAGGATCAACACACAAATTAAAGTGATCTGTAATATAAGGCAATTCAAGTGTGTCATTTTCACAAACAGGCTGTACGCCCGAATCCAATGCAACACGTGGACGCTCCTTCAAATCTAACCAAACATAAGCCGTATCAGAACACAATGTGATTGTATCCATTGCCACAAAGCAATATCTTCCAGACTGAGATCTTCTTTTCAATGTTGTCAAAGAATCACGAATTGAAGTATATATCTCCTTATCCCTATTATAAAACTTATCAAAATAAGTGTTTGGATTATCACTATAAACCAATGTTGATTCAGAGATATAATCACGGTAACAATCGTAAGTAAACGTACTTGGGATCTCAATAAATTCATCATCATATGCTTGAATCCACAATGAACCAGTGGCAAATCGTATAGACTGAGACCACAAGCTTAGAGAAGTAGAGTCAGAAACACAGACCGAAGCATCTTCTGATTTTAAATTAACAATTGACTTAGGTGAAGACATCAAAACAAACATAGTCAATGTATCTTCATTTCCGCAACGATCACTTACATAAACCGACACATACTGAGACTCTTCAATCTTTGTATCAGGAGCAGGAACCTGCTGAACTGTCAACTGACTCACATCTGTACAATTATCACGAGCTATAGACTTAACTGTATCTCGGAAATCAGGAATTAAGAATCTACATCCTTTGAATGTCTTAGCCAAGACCGTATCTCTCCAACCAGCAGGGAAATCGAAATATGGTTTAATTGTATCCACATAAGCAATCGTCTGAATCAAAGGATCACTTACATTACCACAACCATCACTAGCACGCCAAACTCTTGTTATGGTATAATTATAACACTCACATGTATTCGGATCAGAAGATTGAGTAGAAACATTCTCAACCAAAGCTGCTGTGATTTCACCTTGACAAGCATCAATAGCCTTAATCGTTGGAATAGCAGGCACATCATCTTTACAGCTCAACACATAATTTATAACTGTATCAACAATTACAGGAGCTGTTGTATCTGTTATACTAAATACCTGTTCACATTTTGCAACACGGCCCTTCAAGTCTTCTATTGTATAAACTCTCGTTACGGTTCGTTTACATTGACCTGTTATAGTCTCTTCTACCTTAAATGTTGTTGTATCAACAAACGCCTCATCAGAAACATAGCCACCATTCTTCTTAAATTCACTCCAAGAAGTGTAAACTGCAGGCAATGTTGAATCATCACAAGAGTACAAATCGTTATACAATGTAGGACAAGTAAGAGGAATTTCAGGCATATCTGTAATGATAACCTTTTGAGAACATTCAGAAGAATTACCTGCCTTATCTGTAAATGTCCAAACAATTGTTGTAGTAGCATTGACTTCATAAGGACGTTTCAAAGTCGTTGTGTCGTCAAGTGAAGGACTTACAACAGAGAGGTCACTTCTAGTAGGAACACCCCAAATAACACCATCGCAAGAGTCTTTAACAAATGGATGAATATTCAAACCTTCTTCAGCTACCCTTTCATAAGGAACTTCAGAACTGTTTTCAGTCCAAATGATTGCGATATCCTGCAACTCCTCACAACGAACAACAGGTGCATTGGTATCTTTTACCGTCACATTCTGGTGACAAACCTTTACATTTTCACTTACATCAGTAAATGTCCAAGTAATATCGACAGAAGAATTTGCAGCAAATGCAGCCATCAAATCTTCTCCATCAGATCTAGTTCCTACTCCATAAACAGGACCCTCTGAACATGCATCGTCTGCAGTAGGAATTTCCAATCCAATTGTTGCAGAAGAAGCAATACAACTATCAGGTTTCAAGAAGTACTCAATGTTTTCCAAAGATTCACAATTGAAATCAGGAGCTATAGTGTCCTTAACCTCAATCTTCTGAGGACAATACAATGAATCACCTTTATATCCAACAAACAACCAACTGATAAATGTTTTTCCTACTTGATAAGGATCAGTCATTTGTTTATTATCTGAACGGAATCCAACACCATCAACATTCCTATTAAATCCACTATCGAAAGAATAAGGAGTTATGATATCTATGCTTTGAGCATCCCTTGAACAATTAGTAGAATCGGCAAATACTGTGATATCCTCCATTGTAGGACACTTGATGTCTCCAATGAAAGAGATATTCACCTCCTGATGACACTCGGTTGAATTACCTTGATCATCCGTAAACACCCAAGTAATCACGATAGGGCTCTCATCCAAAGGATAGAAGTCATCGTAAATAGACAAGCTATCAGATCTGTAACCCACAGCCTCAATAGAGTCGTTCATACATTTGTCATATGCCTTAGGTGTGTAAAGGCCTTTTCTAATCAACAACTCAGGAGTTGCATAATTAGTAGTAACACTCAAATTAAAGTCTTGCAATGTATCGCAAGGGAAGTATGGAGCAATCGAATCAACCACCTCAACAACCTGTGTACATGTAGCAACCGTATCCATATACATACTCTTGTAAGAGTAGCTCCATGTTAATGTATCCTTACCAGTGTAATAAGGATCAGTGAATGCAAGACCAGAAGAACGAGTAATTGCAGGTTCTATCAAAGAATCAGGACAAGTAACACGGACCTCAGGAGCAGTAATATCCATCTCCTTTATGTCATAAGTACAATTCGTAGAATCCAAGAAATATTTTCTGTCAGCAAGAGAAGAACAATCCAAATGAAGATGAGTTGTATCTTTTATCTCAACAACCTGACGACAAACCTTCTGAGAGTCAACCAAAGTACCAGTTCTATCAGTGAATGTCCAAATCAACTCATTTATACCAATCTGATAAGGATCATCCAAACTAACACCTGGACGTGAAAGCTCAGCTATGATTGAATCTTTAGTACATGGATGGAATGCAACCGGAACATTCAAATCGATGTTTTCAGGAAGCACATTACAATTAGCAGAAGCGGCATCTACAATTGGCATCAAATCATCACAATTGAAGACGATACCAGAATCTGACATCACTGTAACAACCTGGTCACATACATAACGTTGATTTCTTACTTTATATGTCCATAT
>JALNVE010000258.1 GCA_023227695.1 Paludibacteraceae bacterium | reverse complement strand
GGCGTGGCAGACGTGAAGTTTTTCATGTACAGGCTTGCCAAACTTTATTCTTGAATCTGGGGATTCTTGTCGCTATACCAACCCCACCTATCCGCTGATCCGATATTTCTTTCCCCACTAAATTTCTACTGACCCTTTTTATTAACAAACATCAATTTAATGAAGGAGGGTTCCATTCGTTTAATTTGTAGAAAAAAGAATTTGGGGATTTGTGTAAAAAAAAACAAGTAAATTGTAAGGTATATCCTGCTACTGGAAGCAACTCGCTCCAAAAAGAGAGTTTCCGCAGCTAAACACATGCCGCTAGGCATGACAAATTCTTGGGATTTGTGGGTAAAAAAATCTCGGTGTTACCCCCTAAACAAATACAAAATCAGAATAAGGTAAAATTCGTTTAATTCGTAACAGAGACCTATTCGTAGCGGCCCTTATTTCACCCTCAAACGTTGACCGGCGCGCAAACGGGTGGAACGCATACCGTTCAGTTTCTGAAGTTTCTTAACAGTAGTTCCATGCTTACGGGCAATGGTAGAGAGAGTATCTCCCCTACGAACAACATGAGTGCCGGCACCTCCCTTTACATGGTGACGACCATGACGATTCCTACCATAATAAGAATCGAGATAAGCTGGCACAACCGTTACGCGATTTGCATTCAAAGAATCGTTTTTATAGTTTATAATGGAATCCTTCAAATCAATAAAAGCATTCACATATTTCTGTGGCAAACATAGCGTATAAGGCTTTCCATTTCCTGGAATAATCTGTCGTCTGTACTGAGGATTCAAACTTTCCAACTCCTGCATACCAATACCCAACACCTCTGAAATTTGAAGCAGATGAATTCGCTCGTTCAACATCAATGTATCGCAAGAGATCGGCATCTCAATCGGTGCCGGACAAAACTTATGCTCTTTGCAATAGGTCATTGTATATGTCGCTGCTATAAAAGCTGGCACATAACCTCTCGTCTCGATTGGCAGAAATGGATAGATAGCCCAATAATCACGTTTGCCGCCCGAACGTCTGATCGCCTTATTTACGTTTCCAGGACCACAGTTGTAGGCAGCAATTACAAGTGCCCAATCATTATAGATACCATACAGATCGCTCAAATAACGAACAGCGGCATCGGTTGCCTTTATAGGATCTCTACGCTCATCAACCAAGCTATTACCCTCCAATCCGTATATTTTTCCGGTTGCATACATGAACTGCCAAAGGCCAGATGCTCCGGCACGCGAAAATGCTCTTGGATTTAACGCAGACTCAATCACAGGAAGGTATTTCAATTCAATAGGCAAACCTGCGGCGTCTAATGCCTTCTCAAATATTGGGAAATAATACTTCCCGGCACCCAACATATAAGAGACCTGTTTCCTCTTTTTTATTGTATAAACTTCGATATACCGCTTTACTATGTCATTAAAGCTCAACTCCATAATTGCAGGGATCTGCTGCAAACGGCGCATGTACGTACTATCATCCAAGGAAAAACCAAGGCTGTCTGACACACAATCGGAAGTATTATATGCATTAAGCTTATAAACATGCAACAAACTATCTAGATTAGCACCAAATTCATTAGGTACAAATTCAGCACTTACCATTGCCGAAGGACTTGCAGGCATATTGGCATATTCTTCGTCTAAACTAGATGCATCTTTGACAACGTCATTTTTTGCATAAAGACTCGAGAAAAAAGAAAATAATATACAGAATAATATTGATATACGCTTCATTTCAAACTAAGAATTTGCAGGATTCGGGAATGCGAAGTCCTAAAAGAAAACATCAAAAAGAGACGGAGCACTGAAAGCCAAAGACTGACGTTGGCTTATAATCAGAACCATCTAAATACGGATTAATGACAGGCTCTACACGCAAAGACAAATCATCCGAAACCGTGAAATCATATAAATGTGCGTCAACAAACGCATCTACTACACTCAATACATAAAGGCCAGCCATACCGAAAATACTTAAATCACGATAACGGCGGTAAGAATCACGTTTACGCATCAACGTGCTCGACAACCAAGCCATATCACTGTTAGTATAGCCAGATATCAATCGTTCATAGCTGTTCGTGTTAGGATCATTATCTGCAATATCATGATATGCATTTTTGTAATCATTATACATACGGCCATTCCATAGAATCAAATAAGCCAATGTACACATACCTCCATACACAATTGGGACTTTCCAATAACTACGGTTGTATATCTGACCTAAACCAGGACAAACTAATGCATACCAAGTTGCTCTTGTCGGATCTGGGGCAAAAGATGATTTAAAAACATGAGGTCCTTTAACTGTCGTAACAACGACAGAATCCGCCTTCGTACTATCCGTAAGCAGGAATGTATTTCCAGACTCAGTAACAACAATGGTCGAGTCTTTGGACTCTTGCCCAAAAACGGGGTAATACCCCAAAAACGTCATTAAAAACGCTACAACTACAATCGAATATTTTTTCAACATTCTATTTTTATCTATACAAGAAACGGAGAAAACCGTTCCTACAGCTATTTCTGTAAAGAATCAAAAATCTCCATTATCTTCTCCAATTCCTCATCATTCTTGAATGGAATTGAGATTTTACCTTTTCCTTTATTATTCTTTTGGATCTCCACCTTCGAGCTGAACAAAGACTGTAATTTCTCTTTCAACAAAGAATATTCATCATCGTCAGGAGTCAAAGAACTAGTAGACTCTTCCTCTTTCTTCTCAATCTCTTTCTTCTCTGACAAAGAGCGGACCAGCTCCTCGACCTTTCGAACAGACAAGCTGTTTTTTATGATCTGATTATAGATGTCTAACTGAGAAATAGGATCCTCAATGCCAATCAAAGCACGGGCGTGACCCATATCCACTTTTTTATCTTTCAAAGCAACCTGAATCTCTGCAGGAAGACGTAGAAGACGTAGATAGTTAGAGATAGTGGTTCTCTTCTTTCCTACCCTTTCGCTCAACTGCTCTTGCGTATAGTTGCAAAGCTCCATCAAATTCTGATAAGAGAGAGCAACCTCAATCGCATTCAAGTCTTCACGTTGGATATTCTCGACAAGAGCCATCTCCATCATCTGTTCGTTGGAGATCTCGCGTACGTATGCAGGAATGGTGGTCAATTCGGCCATTTTCGCTGCACGGAAACGACGTTCACCTGCAATGATGATGTATTTATGATCTTCAACCTTACGTAATGTAATAGGTTGAATCACGCCCAACTGACGAATAGAGTCTGACAACTCCAACAAAGCCTCCGGACCAAAATTCTTTCTTGGCTGATCCGGATTCGGTTCTATCTCGGAAAGAGGAACTTCGTTAATGGAAGATGAGCCACCGGCAACTACCTCCTGCTCGTCATCCGTATCAATCAACGCACCCAATCCTTTTCCCAATCCAAACTTCTTTGCCATATCTTTTTTATAATTTCTAAATCGAACAAAAATAATCTATAATTAGGCCTCTTTTGCCACCAACTCTTTAGCCAAATCCATATAATTCTGTGCACCCTTTGAAGTTGCATCATAGGAGATAACAGACTGACCAAAACTTGGAGCCTCTCCCAACTTCACATTTCTTTGGATAATTGTCTTAAAGACCATATCGCCGAAATGTTTCTGAACCTCTTCTACCACCTGATTGTTCAAGCGGGTACGAGGATCGTACATCGTCAACAAGAAACCTTCGATTTCCAAATTGGGGTTGAGTTTGCTTTTGACAATTTTAATGGTATTAAGGAGCTTTGAAATTCCTTCCAAAGCGTAGTATTCACATTGCACAGGAATAATGACAGAATCTGTAGCCGTCAATGCGTTCAATGTGATTAAACCCAAAGAAGGGGAACAGTCTATCAAGATATAATCAAAATCATTACGAATCGGAGCCAATACATTTCTCAAAATAGTTTCTCTATCCGGAAGGTTCACCATTTCCAATTCGGCACCGACCAAGTCTATATGGGAAGGAATGATTTTCAAGAAATCAATATCCGTGTTACAAATGGCAGTACGAACATCCACTTTATCAACCAAACATTCGTAGATGGTATGCTTTAGGTTTTTAACGTCAAGTCCCAAACCGGAAGATGCGTTGGCCTGCGGATCGGCATCCACTATCAAAACTTTCTTTTCCATCACAGCCAAAGATGCTGCGAGGTTAACCGTTGAAGTTGTCTTTCCAACTCCACCCTTTTGATTTGCCAATGATATAATTTTACCCATATAGTCTATGCAAATTTTTGTTTCAAGTTTGCAAATATAGCAATATTTCAAAAACAACACTGCATTTTTATGGTGTTTTACTTTCAATCTCAAAAGGAATTTTAAATATATAAGAAATTACATTTCAATATTTTACATATCAACCAAAAACCTAAATCTCTCTTATTGTGGCGTTAAGGGATTATTAGAGAAATAACAAAAATTAAGGTCAAACAAAAAAATACGGATTTAGACATACGATAAGATACGAGCCATGCGCACAGGTAGAGACGTTCCCATTGGGGCGTCTCCCTGCCGACGCAAAGCGTCGAAAAAAATTGCATATTCTCATTCATTTCCTTAAACAGGAATGATTTTCTTAGAAACAATCAAAAATATTATTCGAAAGAAAATGTAAAAATGCAACTGAATGACATTTTTACATTCGGAGACGCCCCAATGGGAACGTCTCTTCTATGTTGTATTCCAAATAAAATAAGTTTTATTTTAGCATTTATATTTCTAAGTTTTTGTTTGCTAGATATTTGTATTTTTATTAAACGTACTTTTTAGACATAAAAAGTATTTT
>JALNVE010000257.1 GCA_023227695.1 Paludibacteraceae bacterium | reverse complement strand
GAACCCACAGTGGGACTTCCGTCCACGGGATTTTGAGTCCCGCTCCTCCAGCCAGTTGGGATACGGCACGTATCAAAAACGTTTGTCCCTTACTTTCTGCACATCCGGGGTGGATCTTTATCGGCTTTGCCAGCACTTTCAATTCATGCTCTACTTTATAGAGAGCAACCGTCATTTCTTTGTTCAGAACATAGGACAAATTGGCCAAGTCAGAAGTTCGTTAGGCTTCATCTCCCAACTACAATGCTGGGGCTTTACATTTAAGCTATGACAAGATTTTGAATCATAGAAATCTTTAGTCCACTATTCAGAACTGTTTAGGGACTGAACCTTCTAGCCTTGCCGTACGTGGACATCATCGGTTGCATTTCAATTCATGCTATTAAAAATAGCAACAAGTCTCTAGCAAAATAAAATTCAACAAAATTGGTGGTGGATATTGGATCTTCCCCAACATTAAGCCCCTCACATACGGAGCCCCGAAAAAGAGTTTCCGGCCATTCCACTATTTAAATCGTATTCAGTTTTCAAAGAATCAAACTCTTATTTACAGTAACGAGTTTCTAACAGAAACAAATTCTCTTAACAGAGATAAATCTCTTAAACACCAGCAATGTATCAAAACCGTGTTAGGATGTCAAGTACCCATCAATAGATTATCCAAAAAAGTTTTTCTAAAAAGTTTTTCGAGACTTGTGATACCGTTGCGTTTGTCATCTTAATTCGGCCCTATCAGGTTGTTTCCAACCTATCAGGTTGTTTCCAAATCAAGGATTTATCCTCACGTGTCCATCACCGACTACAGGACTCGTCGCCGTGTCTCGAAAAAATGGGGAAACTACCGGGCGTCAGCGTTTCTTATTATCGCCTGCGCTTTAAGAATTAACTCACCGTTTGGTCGAACTTATCGCATCTTAGGCTTACGGGCTTAAGTGTATAGCGCGTCATTGTTTCCTTTTTGCAAACCGTTGACTAAACCAATTCATCCAAACGCGCATTCATCTTCAAAAAATTGCGGGGAACCGCATTCCCTTTAACTAGTATGACAAATTATGCTATATGACGCTTATCAGCGTATCGGATTCTAACCGAAATTTCTTCTCCATCTGGCACCCATAGTGGAAATCAAATCCACATTTTAGATTGAGAATATAAATTCCTAACCGGTTAGAAGATAGGGGTATTTTTAAAAATGGCGGGGACCGAACGGATTTTCACAATTCTCTAGTTCCGGAGAACACCTGCGTTACCATCCGCAAGCCGTCTTCTGACAATTAGTGTTTCGTCAGTGCCAGTTGGTTTGGCAGACAAGGACCCCATAAAATCTGACAGACAAAATAGTGGTGCCATTTATCTACGTTATGCCCTTTACGGGAATGGCGGTTAAGCCATCAGGCACTATCCCCATGTTGCGTCACGGGGTTCCATCCATCCTACATAATAGCCGTTCTCGTAGTAGGTCTATTCCATAGGCGTGTCTTGAGACATCTTTCATCTGTCAAATTGGTAGCGGTTGTTGGATATGATCCAACATTCTCAGGGTTATGAGCCCAGCAAGGAAACTTTCCTACCATACCGCAAATTATAAAGTGGCTGTGAAACTTGGGACTTTTCTACCCAACCTTCCCCTATATGTAAAATTGAAAACGTGATATGAAATTTGGTTGAGATGCCGGGAGTCGAACGCATAACTATCATCCCATTCTAAACTGGTAGGGTCTACAGGATTCGAACCCGTGACAATCGCTGTGTAGGAGCGACACTCTAGCCAACTGAGTTAAGACCCCATTTTTTAAAAATGTTTGCGGATAACCGGATTGTCCGATAATTCCGGAACATGTGTCCGGCGTGATTTTAAGTCTCTGTCTGTCAACATCATCTTCTCGTTGCGCACCGATAGGAATCAAACCAGACTTCAACGAGTTTTAACTGTTTTCACTAATCCGCAATGTTAATCCTGAAATGGTTGTGGACACGGGTTCTTACCGCATTCATGCCCAGTAAAGGCTGGGTTTCCTTCCAAGCTTTTGACATCCGTGCCGTTTCAGCGACACGGTTTATAGTCGCTATTCCTACGTGGGGGAGATTCCACAGGCTCCCCAATACTTTCCCGACTCACGATTCTGTTTCGCATACGGTAGGATTTTTCAACCCTGTACAGATTCCAAAACGAAATGGAGCCCCCGGTCAAATCCGAGTTGACAACCTGCTGATTACGGGTCAGCGGCTCTGGCCAATTGAGCTACAGGGGCAAAGAAATTGTTTTGTAAACAGTAATAAAAATTGGTGGGGGTTGATAGAGTCGAACTATCTGCCGAACCGCTTTACATTATAACGACAATGGTTTTACAGACCACCGTAAAGAACAACCCCCAATCATGGTAGGGCATACCGGATTCGAACCGATGATATCTTCCTTAAGAGGGAAGTGCTGTAGCCAGCTTAGCTAATGCCCCATATCCGGGGCTTTTCATCCCCGTGTCGGAACTTTCCGATCTTCCCGATGATCTACAAGAACTTGTCAGATTTTCAATTCATGCTGTTTTAATAGCAACAAAGGTAATGTTTGAGAATCTCCAAAAACCTTTATCACGTAGACGGACTAGACAAACGTTATATCTGTCCTTCGGAATTATTAGTCCCCACCCTCCAAACGCTTTAGGTTACGTGACAATTCGTTAGATGCGTTATGGCAATCCGTTTTCCAGACAAACCATATTTACCGTCATTTCTAACTAGTTTTTTGAAGTGAAGGATTTTCCGGGTTATTGTCTCTTCACAACAGGACGCTACACTGAAGACAAATCTTCAGTATCACCCAAGATCGTTTCAGATTGTCTCGGATTTTTTACCACCGCTCCTGAACCCCTTTGGCACCTAATTGCCGCACCCTTTCGGGTCTAACAACCCAGCATCCAAAGACGTTTTCAAAATTGGCGATGACGGAGAGATTCGAACTCTCAAACATTGGATTAGAAATCCAAGCCTTTCTCCGACTCAGGCACGTCATCATTTACCTTCCACATTTCAATTCATGTGCATAGCACAACAGACAAAAATGGTCTTGTCGGATAATTACCTTCAGAGGATTTCAATCATGTTCCAGCCCGCGTCCCTTGTGACACTTTGGGATTTGAACCCTAACTTCCCCTTGGTTAGGGGAGTGCTACCAGATTACACCAGTAATGTCAGACGCAAACCGTCTATCTCTTATTGTTATCAACCTTCGGTCCCCACGACCGACGTTCTTTCACCTTCGGGGATTTCAAACAGGTTCCCTTTTACGAACAATTTTCTAAACAGATGTGGCCACATCTATTCAGATAGTCATTCAAGGTCTATCCCGAATTTTAAGCCTAGCATATCCCCGCCAATGGGGACTGTTTTAGGTTGGTAAGGTTTAAACTACGACAAGTGGTGAGGGATGTAGGAGTCCAACCTACTATTTCCGCTTTAGACTAGCGGAGTTATAATTGATATTTCATCCGATACAGAACACCCCCGTTAGGGTGTCGGCTAGTCCCGGATTTATTGAAACATCAACCTTTGCGTTTTACTTCTCCCTCAAAAATGGCTGATAGGACAGGATTCGAACCTGCGATTGCCCTTAAGGAATATTGAAATAAATTAACAATCTATGTTAACGTGGCACATGAGGCAAGATTTGAAATTGGTGAGGAAGGAAGGATTCGAACCTACAAGTCATCTTGATTTGGATTCAGATAACAGGATGCTCCGTTTAGGAAACTTCCCGCGTTTGCCATTGCGCCACTTCCTCAAAAATTGGTGGGGCCAGAGGTGCTCGAAACCATCACCGTATGATTTTCAGTCATATGTCCTTCCTCTTAGACGACAGCCCCATAAACTTTGTCGTTCCCTTTGACCGAGGGGGTATGTAAATGTCTCATGCGGCTCCAAAACTACTAGCCACCGATCTCGTGACTTTCGCGACATTTCCAATTCCGACAAATGGTTGAGCGGGGGAGATTCGAACTCCCGACTTTTTCCTTATCAGGGAAACTATCTAAGCCCACTGATATACCGCTCAATATTTCAATTCATGCACAAGTTTGTGCAACATGGAGCAGATGACGGAATTCGAATCCGTAGAATCCTGCTTGGAAGGCAGGCCCATTAAACCATTCTGGCACATCTGCATAAACCCCATTGTTGGGGAAAGTTTTAGGGGATTTCACTTATGCGCCTTTACAGACACAAACTTGTTCTTACGTTAACGACCTGACCGTTACCCTCCGGCCCTTTAAAGGGGCCAGTGTGCTCTATACACCTCGTTTAATCTATCCCTGTTAGGTCATGCCCATAATGGGATCAGCATTACAAGCTACCTTCTTAAGATTCAAAAATGGTTCAAAGGGTTCTCTAAGAGCAGTTCACAGCCATCCCGAAGGCCAGCCGTTTTCCACCCCTATGAACCCCTCGATTGTTACTGTACGAATACAGAAAGGAGGGCTGACTTTCTCTTAGGAGTTGACCCCAGTGTTTAATGGTTGCGCCAGTCCCTGCAACCCACTCTTTTGACATCCGGTGAATTCTTGCCGAAAAACGAACGGATTCCTATCAGTTAGAAGACCAGACAAGTTTTCTCATGTCTGGACGGGATTTAAACCCGCATTGCCGTTACTTATTGTTTACCAACCGAAGTTGGAAATGGCATCCCCACCGGGGCTCGAACCCGGATTGTGACCTTGAGAGTCCCTTGCCCGAACATATCCTTGAACAATAACGGGAAATCGCTGGTTTACCACAAATTTCACATTTATTAAGTCTTTTATTGTATGGTTTCCCATCATACATCTTTATAAAAT
>JALNVE010000256.1 GCA_023227695.1 Paludibacteraceae bacterium | reverse complement strand
GTGATTCTCTAATCATCTTATAAAGACAGGAAAGAAGAAGGAGCGGAAAATCCAAATGGAATTTTCCGCTCCTTTGTTTTGAATATACCAAAGATTTTTAGAGACGTTGTCTTTATGTATGTCTACAAAAGATCTCCTTTTATCTTATATTATCTGACACTTACAATTGGTAAAACATAGCACGCAATACCCTCTGGTTTGAAGTCGTATCTACCTGATCCAAGCTCAGAGTAATTTGTTGTATAGAAGTGTTCTCCTGTTTTTGTATTAACATATCTATAAAGAGGCATTGTTCCTGCAACTTTACTAGGATAAACATAACCAATGATTCCTTCTGATTTATAACCTAGTCTTCCAGATCCTAACTCATTATAATTAGTTGTAAAGAAGTGATCTCCATTACTATGAGCATATCTATACATAGGAACAGTACCGCTCTCTTTTGTAGATAGGATACTACATTGGTAACCTTCGAATCCTGACCAAAGATCTTCATATGGATTATTCAACAACTCAGATGTAGCACAATAGAAATGCTTACCGCATTTTCTTACTGTACGGCACAAACGATATGTATTCTTGTATGGATATGCTTGACCCGCAATCTGTTTATCACCTGTAGAAAGTTTATAATTCCATCCAGTAGAAAACTTATAGTCTGTCAAATTTCCTGGAATGTAATAAGTCATGATTGAACTAGGATCTTTAATGATATACTTAAGACCATAAACTGACATATCATCAAGGATGTTAACATCTGTTTCTTCTCTAGTTAAACCATAATATTGTTCAGCCCATTGATACACAGCCTCTTTATTCCATGGAATTTGAGAAGAATAAGCCTGATGCTCATGAACAAAACCTAGAGTATGTCCAAGTTCATGAAGAATAACACGCGAAAGCTCATAATCAGACGCATAAGTTCCCAATTTTAATTTAACAGAACGATCTGTGGCATTAAGAACCGAAGTACCCAAATAAGATGACCCAGATCCTGAACTACCCGAATAAGTTGTGATTGTGATTCTAATGTCTGCATCAGATGGAGTTGTTACATAGAAAAACACGTTAGCAAATTCCATCCACTCCATAATACACTTCTTTGTTTTGCTCTGCATTGCAGTAGTACCACCTTCAACACTAACTTTAATTGTTTGTCCAGTTCCCCACAGATAATTGGACAAAACTGCTGATCTAAGATCAGTTTGGTTTGCTGTTATTAAAGGTTTAGTAATACAAGCTTCATGCTCAATCTTAGTAGCTTCAGAAATCAAAGGGGTTTCGTCAACTTCATCTTTTTCACAAGAACAGACAATACTTGCTAAACACAATAGGATAGCATACTTTTTAAAACTCATTTTAAATGTATTTTTAAATTAATAAATAAGAAGGAAGTAAGCGCTTATTCCGAATGCAAAAATAAAAATAGTTTTAGTAACTTTTTATGATTTATATTTTTTTATTTTCAATATTTAAACAAAAATACATTTAACAGAAAAAAATTCTCTTTTACTTAATCAGAAGAGAATTCTTCTAATCAAAACAAAAAATATTAATTAGATCATAAATATATTCAGAATTAAGAATACAGAAATTAAAATAACTATTTTTAATTATATTAATTACATTTCATTTTTTTGAAAAAATTAAAATATATTTGCAACACCAAAAAGCTTTTTGTTTCGCAGATAAGATATAATAGGATTCTTATCTTTATTTTGCGACCTGTTATAAAAAAATTAACTTTTTATTTATAACTAAAAATTAACTCAGAATCCTGTAAATGTTTTTTAATTAATTAAATCATGAATTTTTAAAAATTTGTTTTCGTTTTTTTAGGTACAGCTGCATTATCAGTAAATGCGAATGCTCAAACTTGGGTTTCAGGTTCCTATGGTCAATCAATAACAGGTACAAACGGCAATGTAGGTATCGGTACCACTGCAACTACAAGCAACAAATTGACTATAATACCAACAAGTTCTACCCAACCTGGCTTACGTATCTACAACAGCGCTGCAGCTACAAAATTGTTACAACACTATAACGGAGGCCTTTCTATAGGAAATTCCACCACCCCTCCAACAAACGGATTATATGTAGAAGGAGAATTAAGAACGAATGGAGCTTTGACATTTACTGGCCAATTATGGCAAAAAATAGCTACTAATCAGTATTTTCACATTACATCATCTCCTTTAATGTCTGATGGACCTGTCATTTATCCAAATACAGGTTCAAACGGGACACCTATCGCATTAGGATTCAATGCTTCTAGATTCTTCTTCAGTACTGGAAAGGTGGGAATTGGAACAAATACTCCTAAAGAACTTTTAGACGTACTAGGAAGTATTAATGCAGCGAATAACCTTCGTTGTGGAACTAGTCTTTTTGTTGGAGAAAGTACATGTGGTCAATATTGGCAAAAAGTAAATACAAACCAATACTTCCACATTACAAGACACGACCCTACCATGACTGATGGACCTGTTATTTACCCTAATAATGGTATCGATGGAACTCCTATTGCATTAGGATTTGTAGCAAGTAGATTTGTTTTTGCTACCGGAAGTGTTGGAATTGGAACAAACGCTCCTCAAGCAAAGCTTCACGTTGTAGGAAAAATCATCTGCGAAGACGAACTAAAAGTTGTTGATATCAACACTAACACAATCAATTCTAAGGCGATCAAGACAAAAGACATCACGGTAGAGATGAACAATGCGGCCGACTATGTGTTCGACGAAAACTACAACTTGAAGTCTCTTTCTGAGGTAGAGAGCTACGTTAAAGAGAACAAACATCTTCCTGGATTCCCTTCTGCTACAGAAATGGCACAAAACGGCATGAGCGTTTCTGAAATGAGCAACCTTCTTTTGGAAAAAGTTGAGGAACTTACTCTTCACATGATCCAATTGGAAAAAGAGAACGCATCGTTGAAAGCAAAAGTTGAATCTTTAGAAAAAGAATTAATCAGCATGAAAAGAATTTTCACAATATGCATATGTTTACTGTGTCTTGCCGCAGAAGGATTCGCCGCGGTCACACAGTCGACAGCCCATCAAAAAGCATATCAATACATAAAAAACGCCGGACTTAAATCTGAATACGTTTTTTTGAGCAAAAAGGCCAAGACTAATACAATAAACATCTTGGGAGGTTCAAAAAAAGTATTATCTGAGGATTGTTGGTGTTTTTTCCTAGACGAGAATCCAAATGCTAACTGGGGACATCAATGTAAATATATTTATGTTTCAGTCGCTAATGGTAATGTTAAATCTTCCATTGCACAGATGCCACCAGAGAATCTTTCAGAATGGGAGAAAAGCTCTTACAGTTCACAAACCAACGTCAACGTGAATTTACTGAGAAGCAATGCTGGAAGTATTTATGTAAATGGATTAGTCGTGCCAAACATCTTCAGCAGTTTACCTCAAGGATGTAGAAAATCCAAAGACTTCAAAGGCAAAAGCTATGCGGTTATCATCAGTGGAGGTTACAACTATAGGAATAACCACCAAAGATATTGGAACGATTGTTCCATCTACTATCAAATGCTACGTCGTCTTTATAACATTCCTAGGGAGAACATTTACGTATATATGTCAGACGGAACAAGCACTGAGAAAGATCTTCACTTGGGCAGTAATTATGACCATACTGAAGATATCTATTACATTGACTCACCCAAAGATTTAGACGGAGATGGAAACAATGATATAAACGGAGCTGCTTTGTACAGTCCAATTAATTCTTGTTTCACAACGCTTAGAAGCATAATAAATTCCGAAGACAATCTTTTCATTTTCACCACCGACCACGGAGCAGAGAATGGAGATTTGTGTTTGTGGAACAATACGACTTTGTCACCAACACAGTTTACGAATATGCTACTTGGAATAAAATCACCAATCAGTATCGTTATGGAGCAGTGTTTTAGTGGAAGTTTCGTCCATCCAGCAGAGACTCTCAACCAACTCATAACCATAGCGACAGCAGCTCACAAAAACGAGCCATCAAGTGCTGACTATTATGGCAATCCTTTCTCTTATAAAATAGCATGTGCCTACTCAGGATATAATCCTGAAACGGGTGCAACCGTCAATGCCGACTCTGACTCTGACGGTCAGATTACGCTATTGGAAGCATTTAATTATGCCAGATATGTAGCAAATGATATTCCACAATATTGGTCATACGGAGGCATAGAATATGGTGAGAGCACAGTGAATGTATTTTCAGAGAAGCCGAACTATTTGAACAACGTAGGACAATTAGGTAACTATCAATCGCCTGATGCCACATTAGGATGTGATTATAGCAGCTTGAACAACGGTGCCCCTCAGAAAAACACATCTATAACAGGGACTCTCAACTCTGTAACAAGGAGTTACAACTCAGGTTCTAAAATCAACGTGAAAGCAACAATCAACAATTCAACTCTCACGTTGAACGCAAGCGACGCAATTGTCATACAGAAAGGATCTGACATCGTGTCATCTACTTTCACCGGAACAATAACTCGATGCGGAGATTTAAGAAGCCTCGAGGTTCCGGAAGATGTTGTCTCTACTGAACCAGAGAGCAAGAAGATCGAAGATGTGGAATATATAGACATGAGCGATTTCGAAATGGAGAACCTCGTAAATATCTACCCTAACCCAACCTCCGGTGCATTTACCATCGACTTTGGTTCGGAGAACGAGAGCGGAAACCAGGTTGAGATTGCAGACATCACAGGTAAGATTGTTTACAGAAATGCAAACCTAGGACAGCAGGCTAACATTGACTTGAGCGGCAACGCTTCTGGTGTTTACTTTATCCGTGCTATTGCAGGCGATCAAGTT
>JALNVE010000255.1 GCA_023227695.1 Paludibacteraceae bacterium | reverse complement strand
GTCTGATTGCTTGAATTACTCAAATCAGAAGATGTCCAGTTTTTCTCTTTTGCATTCAATGCTGTTTTCATATTGTAACCTGTAGCCCAAGCAACACAAGTTCCATAACTACCTTGATTTCCGATTGGAGGGAAATATTTAGTTAAATCAACACTTGCGGGCAATGTACCGTCCGTCGTCTGATCATATTCATCATCGGGTGTTTCCTGTTCCTTTGCATTCTCGTCATCAAGATTCCATCCCAACATTCCGAAGAATTCAGAGAGGACCTCTACAACTTGATTAACCACTTCTTCTACGTCACCAGCAGAGTCCTCATCACAACTCACCAGAGAAAAAGAGCAGACAACCATCACCCAGACAGCTATCTTTTTTCTGAAAAATTTAATCATAAAATCAGTTATTTTACTTGTTTATATTCATTTTATTAGTCTCAACAACCTGTATATCAATACCCTCTTTCAAAGACACACCTGTTGTATCAGGAGCGGAAAAGAAAAGAGCATCTTTGGTCTCTATTGTGGAAGCATAAGTGGTTTTATTCCATCTTGTACTGCCATAAAAGAATGAACGTTCAAAGGATACATTTCCAATAAAATTTGAATGCATAAAATCTGCATTTCCATAATATTTTGAAAATGAGAATTGAGCATTCTCTCCGTATTCAACATAATTGAATAACACATCGCCTTTAAACATGGAATTTGAAAAATCCAAATCTCCTTTAAAGACCGCATTACTAAATTGTATAGTTTCAACTTTCATGCCTAAAAAATTGGCTGTTGAATCAAATTTTGCATTCATGAAATTAGCATTACCCTTTATGTTTGCATAAACCATAGAAAATGGTCGTTCTGATTCAACCTCAACAAAAGCCAATCGACTACCTCTCACATGAATATTATTTAAAGAGGTTTTTCCTCTAAATACGGATCTAGAGAACTCAACTGTTCCGTTAACATCCATATAATCCATCGTCAAATTTCCACGAAAATCACATTCGAAAAACGTCAGATTTTTTCCAAAAGAGGTATACTTCAACAATTTTTTGTACTCGCCTTTAGCCGTAACATTTCCCATAAAAACGCAGTTGCTGAAAAAGACATTTACATCCACATTACACTCCAACTTTCCAGCAGATGCTATGTTCATTGCTTTTATGGTAGTAAAATCGACATCATCTACTATGATCTTATTATCCAGATTAATATCTTTTCCTTTATTAATTAGTTTTATCAAATCGGAAGCTTTAATTTCCTTTTTTTGCTCACTAGATTGCACCTGTCCACAAGCCGTCAGCAAGAAAACAAGTGTCATCGTAGCTAATGATATAATTCTGTTCATTATCTTTTTATTCATATTAAACAACAAAGTAACAATATTCCGTTCGAAGTAACAATTCAAAAGTCAACTTTAACTAAAGAAAGCTTTCATTTCTTCAGCCGTCATAGACAAAAACGGATTGTTATTATTGATGAAAGTCTCAGCCAATTTGGATTTCTCCGCCTGAAGATTCTGAATTTTTTCCTCAATTGTATCCGCCATAATAAAACGATAGACCATGATGGTTTTATCCTGACCGATACGATGCGCACGGTTAATTGCTTGTGCCTCTGCCGCAGGATTCCACCAAGGATCTAATATAAAGACATAATCAGCAGCCGTAAGGTTTAATCCAACACCTCCAGCTTTTAATGAAATCAAGAAAATTCCTATATCCGGTTTGTTTTGAAATTCAGACACCACCTGTTCCCTATTCTGCGTTGCACCAATAAGTTTGGAATACTTCAACCCCAACTGCTGCAGACGAGCCTCAACCAAATCCAGATTTTTCACAAAGGAGGAAAAGATCAACACCTTATGATCTTCAGCACGAACGCTCTCTATGCGCGACAGAACCTCCTCCAACTTCGAAGACTCGCCCTCATAATCATCTGTCACCAAAGAAGGGTGGTTCGAAATCTGCCTCAACCGTAGCAAGGCTGAAATAGCCAAAATTGAACTCTTCTCTACTCCATCCATAAGAATTCGGTTCATGAGGTTATTTCGCACAACAGACATCTCCTGCGTATAAAACTTCTTATGCTCTTCCGTCATCTCGCAAAGTACCACCTGGTCTATCATCGGCGGCAAATCTTTGGCCACTTCAGACTTTGTACGTCTCATGATAAACGGTTTGATAATCTGCTGCAGACGTTGCTCGCGCTCCTCGTTCTGCTGCCTTGTTATGGGAGTCACAAAATAGTTCTTGAAGTAATTGATGTTTCCCAAGATTCCTCTGTTTACAAAATTCATCTGCGCCCAAAGGTCGTTCAAAGAGTTTTCAATCGGCGTTCCTGAAATGACATAATAATGGTTTGCCTTTAAATTAAGAACCGATTGATAAACCTGTGACGAGGTGTTTTTTATGTATTGACTTTCGTCCAAAACTACACATTCAAAGTGATAATTCTGTAAAAAATCCAAATCGTTGCGCACTACTCCGTATGTAGTGAAGACGAGGTCATAATGTGAGAATATTCGTCCTACATCATGACTGCGCACACGCTTGGAGCCAGAATAATCCAACGAACGAAGCATCGGCGCAAAACGTTTTTTCTCACGTTCCCAATTAAAAAGTAGAGAGGTCGGCAAAACGACAAGCGAAGCCGGCTTCTTATTCTCAACCGATTTTGTTTCCTCGTTTTGGACTATCACCTCAGGTTGTTTCGGAGTTTCTTCTTGAGCAAAAAGTTGGTCGAAAAGCGTTGGTTGATCATCTTTATAAGGCCAAGAGGCAGCGCTGTTATCAGCGGTCTCAAATGCATTTTCATCCGAAGGAAGATCCATTGGACTGTTTGCGACAGCCTCGATGCCTTTGTATATATACTGGAAAAATGAGAGAAACTGAAGCGTCTTACCCAATCCCATATCGTCGGCCAGGCAACCACCAAAGTTATTCTCGTATAGGCTGACCAGCCACGAGTATCCCGTATGCTGATACGAACGCAGATGAGCCTCTATCCCCTTCGGAATGGGGATCTGCTGATCCAACGCGCCACGGTATTGGTTGGCTGATTTTGAAAGTTCCTCCACCATTCCGAAATGGAACTTCTTCACCCGAAGCTCATCATTCTTCTCATCAGAGAACCTTAAAAGGTCAGAGTACTTTGCAAACCACTCCTCCGGCAAAAGTGTGACTGTACCATCTGGCAAAGTGTATTCACGAATTCCGGATATGATATTTTTTCGGAATTTATAAAACGGTATCTGAAAATTGCCCACCGTCACTATTCCGCGAAGATCAAACCAATCTTTATCCTTTTCTTCGACAGAGATATTCAAACTCATCGGTTCTAGGAAAAAAACCTGTTCTCCCTGCTCTTGCTTGATTTCAAACTCAGACAACTTTGCCTTATTCGCAACCAAGAAATCAACCACACCATATAAATCAACATTACCGTCGTTCTCTCTCTTCAGATAATAGAACATATTGAAGAGCTTCAATCCCAACGCAGAGAGTTGATCCGCATAATATTTCTCACCCTCCTCATCGCGTTCAAAAACGTGAAATGTAAAGTCGTCTGAATCATCGAGCACAACCGAACGTTTATTGACAATATCGCTAGAAAACTCTTTGTTGCCATAGAGAAACCTCAATTGAAAGGCCACCTTATGCGCAAGGTCCTCCATCACCACCAAAACAGGTTTTAGTTTGGGACTCTCGTTCAACACAGAGAAACCGATTGCCTCAATGTCTTCGGACTTCAACGTGTTCATGACGAACGACTTCATATAGACTGGCACCGTTTTGCGGGGAACCACCACATTTTCCTTCAAAAAGAAAGGAACCAATTTGCTGGATTCCAGTTTCTCGAACACGCATAAGCGATCGCGCAAAACCGTGCAACAAGGCGAATTGCTCAACACAACCGTCTTGTCCTTATTGAGATTTCGTAGACTGAGGTTATCTCTGTCCTGATAAATTTTTAGGGAATAAAGCAGACTCTCGGGCGTCAATTCAAACGAAGAGACAGCCTTTGTATAGGTACGAGGTACGATCAACCGATCCGCATCATAAACATTCAGAAATCCACTCTTACGCAAAAAGAGCGGAATATCAGTTGTCATTAACAACTGAGCCACTTTGTAATTGTACTTGTCTATGTAAGGTAAAATGCGCTCGTACTCTTTCGGTCTTTTTTCATAATGTTTGATAAAATCCACAACTGTCATTTTCTCGCGCACAAAAAGCTTCAGGATATTGGTCTCCGAATATTTGTCGCACAAATCCACCACCTCACGTTCTGTTGCTGAGAGGTTTTCAAGCGAATCCTTGCTCTTCTTCGAGACGCATTCCACAACTGAATAAAGGAGACTATTCTCCCCTTTCTTCAGAATATACGGTTGAAAAACATATCCCCAAAGACGATGTTCTGTTATAAGGACCGAAAACATTTTTTCTAATAGATTGGCTATCAACTATAAATTATCTCAAAACAATTCATTCTGTATGAGACGTAAAAAAACTCCCTTTATTTGAATCAAGAGAAAGAGCGTTTAACTCTCAAAATACTCCTTCAAACAGAGGGCTACAAATTTACGGAATCTACGGGAATGTCACAAGAATAAAATTCAAATTTTAAAAATCAAAAATTTTGTTTCGCAAAGAAGCACGGAGGCAAAAACAGAAAACGGATCAAGAGAAAAAATGTGCATCATATCGCACGTTTACCCGTAGTTCCTATGTTTGTATTTGTAAAAAAGATAAGGAGTATCAAGTCCTAAATAAGCGTTACAGGTTTTATTGGACAAACATACTATGATTTATCCATTCCAGCAAGCTAGCTTGCTGGAATGGATATTTTTTTTGATTTGTATTTTTTTATTTTGAC
>JALNVE010000254.1 GCA_023227695.1 Paludibacteraceae bacterium | reverse complement strand
TCGTATTTTCATTTAAGTCACCACGCAATTTGACCCATTGACACTTAGTATAGTGAAAATACCACGCAATTTGACCTATACGCCAATATTTATGCTTTTCCCCACTAAATTTCTACTGACCCAGAGATATTTCAAACTACTTTTTTAAGAAAATAGCAAAGGCATCTATGTCAGAGGATATAGGTGCCTTTTTTTAGCAAAACCGTTCTAATGGGATCTTTTACTTTTTTCGTCATGCATGGAGGTCGACCACTTTTTCGTTTCCAGGTCAGCATAGTGTGTCCTAGGGTTGGAGTGAATGATGATTCGTGTTTTATATCTCCACCCAATTAAAAAACGCACTTCCGTGTTTGCCTTGCTCTAGGCTTTTGTCTCTATTCCATTTGCCTTCGGTCTGTTTGATAAAGTCTTCAAGGGTGAAGAAATATCCGCAACAATCGAGCTGCTCAATAAATCTGCCTACTAGTCCGATTCTTTGAAACCGAATCTCTTTGATGTGTAGCTTTTCGTCGAACAATATGCAATAGAAGATGCGTATATGCATTGTCTCGCAACTATTATCTATGCTTTCGTGAAAATAGTTGATCATCTGTTGGCGTAGAGAGTCTACGCCGTATGTATATTGCATTCCAAACCTGACAGTCTTCAGGCTGTGATCTTGAAAGAAATATTCGATGGAGTCGTGTAAAGAGTCTCCCTCAAAATACCTCCATAAGGGCAATTCGTCTTTGTCGTAAGTGATTCGTCTCTCAGCCTGTATGTTATTGCTAAAAAATGAGGCTTGAAAAAATAAAACTAAAAGTGTTGCCGCAATTAAATAACTCTTTTGCATGAAATTTTATAACCATCCCTCTTTGCGGTACCAATCGATGCATTCCTGCAATCCTCTTTCGAGTGGATATTCGGCTTTAAATCCTAAGTCGTCTTTTAGAGGACCCGTTTCGCACTTCCAGTTGAGAACCGAAAGAATATTGTATTTGTCTTTGTTTAATGTCGGAGTTTTTCCAAACCATCCACACACAGTGTCCAATGTATATGATAATCCTTTGACCAAGAAACAAGGGACCTTTAAAGGTACTGTAAGCTTAACGCCCAACAATTTCTTTGCGAGTGCTGCATATTGGTCTGAAGTCCAAACGTCGCCGTCGGCAACGAAGTAAGCCTTGCCGATAGCTCTCTTCTCGATAGCGAGATAGATCGCGTTGACTAAATCTTTTACATAAATGAAGGTTATGTATTGTGGCTTGAACCCAATGGCAGGGTTGATGTGTCTGCTGAGGGTCTGCAACATAACGAAGTAATCCTTCTCCCTTGGTCCATAAACACCTGTTGGACGCAAGATGGTATAATTGAAGTTGTTTAGAGAACGTAAGAACTCTTCTGTCTTCAACTTGCTCTTGCCGTACAATGTGTTGGGCTGAGGTGTGTCTGATAGTTTGATTTCAGTCTTGCCGTCTGGGTTGCCTGGACCGAAGGCTGAAAGGCTACTCATGTAGACAAACTGTTCAGGTGCCATGTCTGCCTCTATCAATGCTTCGATAAAGTTGCGTGTATAGCGGTAGTTTACACGGTCAAAACCGTCCTTGTCGTCATTCTTTGTGAGTCCCATATTGTGCACAATAACATCCCATTTCCCGTTCTCGGATTTCTGCTTGTTGAGCAGTTCCACTAGCTTCTCCTTGTTGGAGTAGTCGAAGTCAATGTATTGGAGCGTGTCGAACGGCAAATACTTTTTGCTGCTGGTTGCCCGAATGCCCGCCCAAGTTTCATAACCTCTGTTGATGGCTTCACTGACGATGAAACTGCCTATAAATCCGGATGCTCCGGTGATGAGTATTTTCATTGTGTTGAAATTTTTATCTTGGTTGATAGATCGACTGACGGCTTATTTCATAGCGTAATAGGATGTGCAGGTTCCGAAAGTGTATTTTATGATTCTCACTTCAGAAAAGCCGCACTCGCTGAGCAAAGCTTTCATCTCTTCTCCCTGAGGGAATGCCTCTATTGAATTTGGAAGATAATCGTATGCCTTTGTATCTTTAGATATCAATTTCGCAAAGATTGGGATGATGACCTTTGAATAGAATTTATATCCCAACTTATATATGACGTTGGTTGGCTCAGTAAGTTCCAAAATTGTAGCGACACCACCTTTGCGCAATACTCGGTTTATTTCAGAAAGACCTTTCTTCAAATCTTCAAAATTGCGTACGCCAAAAGCTACGGTCACCACGTCGAAGGTGTCGTCCATAAATACAAGATTGCAAGAATCTCCCTTCTGGAGGTCGATGGATTCTGACAACCCAAATTCTGCCACTTTTTTTCGGCCTATCTCCAACATCTTTTCAGAAATATCGATACCGATGACTTTGTCTGGTGCCAAAACATTTTTAGCAGTGATGGCAAAATCTCCTGTGCCGGTAGCCACGTCGAGAATATATCGTGGGGATAGGGGTTTCAGTTTGTCAATGGCTTTGTTTCTCCATTCACGGTCATTACCTAACGACATAAGGTGGTTCATGGAGTCGTACTGACCCGCAATCGTATTGAACATTTTCTCTACTTGTTCCTCTTTTTTCGAGTTATCCTCTTTGTAGGGAATCACCTTTTCACATTTGTAGTCTGTCATTTTTCTATTTGTGAAAATTTATAGTTACAAAAATAGTCATAAAATCTGGTTCTGTCTTCCAAGATTTTATAAAATTGTAATTTAAGTGAATTGTAAAACAAATCAATTGACATGGATGAACTTTTTAAAACTTCAATAATGCAGTTGCTTTGAAATAGGTTTGAATGATCAGATTAATTGGCTCTTTTAGTCCAATTGACATTAGAAAAATTGAAGTTTTTATTCCCCTCTGAAGAATATTCCCTACCTTTACATCTCGTTAATTATATGAATGAAGTGAGATGAAAATAGCAGTTTTCTGTTCGGCAAGTGATAACCTTGCAAGTTCGTATTATGAGAAAACCGCCGAGTTGGGTCGTTGGATTGGTAAGAACGGACATTCTATTTTGTATGGAGGTTCAGCCCAAGGCCTGATGGAGTGTATCGCTAAAAGTGTGAAAGAGGCTGGGGGAGAGACCATCGGAGTCTTGCCTCAGTTTATGTTCGATCATGGACTTGCCAGCAAGATGGCAGACCAAATCATCCTGACAAAAGATCTGACCGAACGTAAAAATAAAATCATGAACATGGCTGATGCCTTTTTGGCGTTGCCTGGCGGTTTCGGAACTCTGGATGAGGTTTTTCATGTAGTGGCTTCTGCACAGGTGGGTTATCATAATAAAAAGGTGGTGATGTACAGCATAAATGGTTTTTACGATCATATCAGACTACAGATGGAGCGGGCATTCGACGAGCGTTTTACTCCAATTGAATACCGCGGCAAATTGGTAGTTGTGGATTCGCTATCAACGTGTGTGAACGAATTGTGTACTAAATTGAGCAAAATTTAATATCTTTGAACCGAATTTAATTGAATGATTTTATGAATGAAGATATAAGGGAAATCTTAAAGCACGAGGCAGAGGCAGTACTTAATATCCCGGTTTCGGATAACTATTACAAGGCAATAGATCTAATCATAGAACAAGTACATAAAAAGCATGGTAAATTGGTGACTAGCGGAATGGGAAAGGCAGGACAGATCGCATTGAATATGTCCACTACCTTCAGTTCTACGGGTACACCTTCTGTGTTTTTGCATCCGAGTGAGGCTCAGCATGGCGACCTTGGTATTATCCAAGAGAACGATATCATGCTGTTGATTTCCAATTCAGGAAAGACTCGTGAAATCGTTGAACTGATTCCGTTGGCTCGTCGTTTGCGTCCGAAAATTAAATTTATTGTTATCACTGGTAACGAAAACAGTGTTTTGGCTGAAGATTCGGATGTATGCTTGCCTACAGGTAACCCTAAGGAGGTTTGTTCACTTGGTTTGACTCCAACAACCTCTACTACGGTGATGACCGTTATTGGTGATGTTTTGGTGGTGGGAATCATGAAAAAGATTGGCTTCACTAACGAGGAGTATGCAAAGAGACATCATGGTGGATACTTGGGCGAAAAATCAAGACAACAATCAGAAAAATAAAATTGATTGAAAATCAATAGAATGTATTTTCTTTGAAAAAAAAGTGAGAATAAAAACGAAAAAAAAAGGCAGAAAGAGTTGCAAGATTAAAACCAATCATATACCTTTGCACTCGCAATTGAGAACAATATGTAATCATTGCAAAACAAGGCTGGTCCCTTCGTCTATCGGTTAGGACGAGAGATTTTCATTCTCTAAAGAGCAGTTCGACTCTGCTAGGGACTACTAACAAAAAATAAGATATAGAGATGGCAAATCACAAATCATCAATAAAAAGAATCAGACAAACTGAGACTAAGAATTTGCAAAATAGATATTTTGCAAGAACTGCTCGTAATGCAGTGAGAAACCTTCGTGCTGAGAAAGATAAGGATGCTGCTGTTAAGTTGTATCCAAGTGTATCTAGTATGTTGGATAAGTTGGCAAAGAAAAATCTTATTCACAAGAATAAGGCAGCTAACTTGAAATCTAGCTTGTCTAAGATGATTAACAAAATGGCTTAATAATTAAGTTGTTTTGAAAAATATAAAGACTGACTTTTTAAGTCGGTCTTTTTTTATGCCTAAATCTGAGTGAAAGGCGCTATCTATGGATCAGCGGATAGGTGGGGTTGGTATAGCGACAAGAATATTGGATCAGCGGATAGGTGGGGTTGGTATAGCGGATCAGCGGATAGGTGAGGTTGGTATAGCGACAAGAATATTCCCCAAAATTCATGAATAGCATTATCTTTGCGGAATGAAAACAGATCAACTATTAAGAGAGATATTGCCAAGCGTAATAGT
>JALNVE010000253.1 GCA_023227695.1 Paludibacteraceae bacterium | reverse complement strand
TATTCTCCACAGGGCAACTGGAAAGAGGGAGATTTTCTCTTCTCTTTCTGCTCTGAAAAATATTTTTTCTACCTGACCCATTTTTTTCCTCCTCAAGTTGCATTATCAATTTGAATCCCCGCAACATTAATATCTAACCCATTTCACATCTCTTTTTAATCTCTTTTCTCTGTGATATTTCATCATAAGAGCGAGGATCTTGATTCGAATTGTTTTTTCTCATTTCGTTCGCGTCCATGTAATCTTTCTTGAAACAATCTGAGAAACAAACTATATTTTTTTCTTTTTCAGTTTTCATTTTAACAACACAATAATTAATTATATTTTATAATTATTTATCCGATCAACCATTGCAAGATTACAAACTTCTTCTCAAAAAACAAAGAAAAAAGTGAAAAATCTTAAAATCAACCTTCTGATTATTAATTTATTATATATATTAATTTAAGTATTTATAAGATAATAAAAATGAAGAAATTCTCACGTCCCCTTGGTGACCATAAAAAAACATTTCCCATTCCATCAACATTTTACCCTGTTAAAAACAAAATTTGGCAAGTTAGATGGCTCTTCTATCTAAATTTCGTATTTTTGAAAAATCTTAGCTGCCCGTTTTTACACGGAGATTGAACTAAGACCAACGTTTTTTAAAACTCAATACGATGACTAAAAACTACGGATTCATTAGAGTTGCGACTGCCATTCCGAACGTCAAGGTGGCAGACTGCCATTATAACATTGCCCGCATAAAGGGATTGATAGAAGCTGCCGACAAACAAGACGTTCAGCTGATTTGTTTCCCAGAACTCTGCATCACGGCCTACACTTGCGCCGACCTCTTTCTCCAGAAAAGATTGCTTAATGCTGCCGAAGAGAGTTTGTCCGAACTTTTGGAAGAGACAAAGAAGAAAGATATCCTTTTCATCGTGGGAATGCCTTTCATTCAGAGCAATAGACTCTATAACATTGCGGTTGTATGTCAGGCAGGAAAAGTTTTAGGAGCCGTTCCTAAAATGTACATTCCAAACTACAATGAATTTTACGAAAAACGTTGGTTTTCATCGGGAAAAGACAACCTTGAATCCGAGATTTCCCTATGTGGACAGACAGCTCCTTTCGGCTCAAAAATACTTTTTGCAAGCGGAGAATTCCGTTTTGGAATAGAGATATGCGAAGATTTATGGCTGCCTCAAGCTCCAAGCTGCCAGTTGGCTCTTGCGGGCGCACAGGTCATCTTCAACCTTTCTGCCAGTGACGAAGTCATCGGTAAAAACGCTTATCTGAAGAAGATGATTGCCCAACAGTCTGCTAAATGCATCGCCGGTTATGTCTATGTCTCTTCAGGTTTTGGAGAGTCAACCACCGACCTCGTATTTGCAGGAAACGGACTAATTGCCGAAAACGGAACTTATATCGCTCAATCCGAAAGATTTAAATTTGAAGAGCAGCTAATCATCGGTGAAATCGACATAGATAAGCTTGACTCCGACCGTTTGAAGAGCTCAGCCTTCTACGTTGGGTCAACAGATGTAGACATGAACAAATTCCAAAAGGTGCAGTTCGAATTGAAGGAGGTCAAAATAGACAAGCTTTCAAGAGAAATCGATCCACATCCGTTCGTTCCATCTTCAGATAGCGAGAGAAAAGACCGTTGCAACGAGATTTTCTCCATTCAGACCAGCGGATTGGCCACAAGACTTTACCATACAGGAATAAAGAACGCAGTCATCGGGATTTCGGGTGGTTTGGATTCTACATTGGCCCTTTTGGTATGTGTCAAAACTTTCGATAAATTGGGCATAGACCGTAAAAACATCCATGGCATTACCATGCCCGGTTACGGAACAACAGGAAGAACATACAACAACTCGCTCAATATGATGAAATCGCTCGGCATCACGATGAAGGAGATCAGCATCAAAGCAGCGTGCGACCAGCACTTCAAAGACATTGAGCACGACCCAACCGTTACCGACATCACCTTTGAAAACACACAGGCACGTGAGCGCACGCAGATACTTATGGACTACGCCAACAAGGTGAACGGACTCGTTGTAGGAACGGGCGACCTCTCCGAACTTGCTCTCGGCTGGGCAACCTACAACGGCGACCACATGAGCATGTACGGCGTCAACACATCCATTCCGAAGACATTGGTGAAATACCTCGTCAAATATGCCGCTGAATACGAGATGGACGCAGCCGCACGAGAGACCCTTCTCGACGTGGTGGACACTCCTATCAGCCCAGAGCTTTTACCAGCCGATAAAGACGGTAAAATCGCTCAAAAAACAGAAGATTCCGTCGGCCCATACGAGTTGCACGACTTCTTCATCTACTACACCTTGAGATTTGGTTACACTCCAAGCAAGATATTCTTCCTTATCTGCCAGGCTATGGAAGGCCGTTACGATAAGGAAACCATCCTAAAATGGATGAAGACCTTCTACAGAAGATTCTTCAACCAGCAGTTCAAACGTTCCTGCATGCCAGACGGTCCGAAAGTCGGATCTGTCTGCCTCTCTCCTCGTGGAGATTGGCGTATGCCGAGCGACGCTTCCTACAACGAGTGGAAGACAGAACTGGATGAAATCGAGAAAAAACACATAAAATAAGGAGAATTTAAGTTGAAAGTCTGTATAGCCGAGAAACCAAGCGTTGCCCGTGAAATCGCCATTATTTTGGGCGCAACGAACAAAAAGGACGGATACATCGAGGGAAATGGATATCAAGTTTCCTGGGTGTTCGGCCATCTTTGTACGTTGAAAGAACCTCACGAGTACAATCCTGCCTGGAAACGCTGGTCGCTATACGACCTTCCTATGATTCCCCAACGCTTCGGAATCAAGCTCATTGAGAACCCCGGTTCGGAAAAACAGTTCCATATCATCGAGAAATTGATCCATAACGCCGACGAGGTGATCAACTGCGGTGATGCCGGTCAAGAGGGAGAGCTCATCCAACGTTGGGTGATGCAGAAGGCAGGCTGCAAATGTCCGGTGAAAAGGCTTTGGATCTCATCACTGACGGAAGAAGCTATCAAGGAGGGATTCCAAAATCTGAGGCCGCAATCGGACTTCGACAAACTCTACGAGGCGGGCGCCATGCGTGCCATCGGCGACTGGCTTTTGGGAATGAACGCTACCCGACTCTACACGTTGCGTTACGGACAGAACAAACAGGTCCTTTCCATCGGCAGAGTTCAGACTCCGACGCTTGCCCTCATCGTTACCAGACACTTAGAAATAACGAATTTCAAACCCGAACAATATTGGGAACTCAAGACCATCTACCGCGACACTACCTTCTCGGCCACCAAAGGTAGATTCACCTCCGAGGAGGAAGGCCGAGAGTTCCTCTCCCAAGTCATCAGCAGCGACTTTGAGGTGACAGACATCTCCACCAAGAAAGGCACCGAATCGGCCCCACGCCTATTCGACCTTACCTCACTGCAGGTGGAGTGCAACAAGAAGTTCGGTTTCTCTGCAGACGATACGCTGAAATACATCCAATCGCTCTACGAAAAGAAGGTCACCACCTACCCACGTGTAGACACGACCTACTTGAGCGAGGATATCCATCCGAAGGTTCCTTCCATCTTGAAAGGACTCCGCAATTACGAGCAGTTTACGCAGAGCCTTCTGCAGACCAAGATACCGAAGTCCAAAAAGGTTTTCGATAATTCCAAGATTACCGACCACCATGCCATCATCCCGACGGGCGTCAACCCCGTCAACCTGACGGCCGAAGAGTGGAAGGTTTTCGACCTCATAGCACGCCGTTTCATCGCCAATTTTTACCCTGAATGCCAGACATCCACCACTACCGTTATGGGAAAAGTGGAGAAAATCGAGTTCAAAACATCAGGTAAACAGATTCTTATGCCGGGCTGGCGCGTCGTCTTCGAAAAGGAGAAAAACGACGATGAAAACGCCAATGAAGACGAAGAAAAGACATTGCCTATCTTCACCAAAGGCGAACATGGTCCGCATAAACCCGATTTGAGCGAGAAATGGACGCAACCACCAAAGCCCTACACCGAAGCCACGCTCCTAAGAGCCATGGAAACGGCAGGCAAACAGGTTGATGACGGCGAATTACGCGATTTGCTGAAAGAAAACGGTATTGGTAGACCTTCTACCCGTGCCAACATCATAGAGACGCTCTACAAGCGCAATTACATGCGTAAGGAGCGCAAGAACATAATCCCTACACAGACGGGCATCGACCTTATTCTGACCATCCAGCAGGAGCTGCTCAAATCGGCAGAACTTACGGGACAATGGGAAAAAAGGCTCCGCATGATAGAGCGAAACACCTACCAGAGCGGCACCTTTATGGACGAGCTGAAGGAGATGGTCACCACCATTGTGCAAACTGTGAAAAGCGACACAGGCAAGACCATCACCATTGAAGAGCGGAAAGAGGAAGAGGATGCCAAGAAAAAGGGCAAAACAAAGGCAGAAAAAGCCGAAGGCACCGAGAAAACAGCCAAACCTAAGAGCGACGCTCCTAAAAAACCTACCATTATCAAGATGGATGGCGCAAAATGCCCTATCTGCAAGAAAGGCAATATGTTGAAGGGAAAGACCGCCTACGGCTGCTCGGAATGGAAATCGGGCTGCAACATGCGTATTCCGTTTGCCCTCTTCGACCACGAGTTCACGCCAGAGGAACTCACCACCCTCCTCAAACTAAAAACCGTCGAAGTCAACGGCAAAAAACTGCAAATCGGTGACGACGGAGTATTGAAGGAGATATAATTTATTCATAAAGAAATGGCATACATTATTAGAGTAATACTTGAAGGAGTAAACAATCCTGCTGTTTGGAGAGAGATAATCATTCCTTACCACTACAGTTTTGTTCAATTACACGAAGCAATACAGGC
>JALNVE010000252.1 GCA_023227695.1 Paludibacteraceae bacterium | reverse complement strand
TCTCCACAGGGCAACTGGAAAGAGGGAGATTTTCTCTTCTCTTTCTGCTCTGAAAAATATTTTTTCTACCTGACCCATTTTTTTCCTCCTCAAGTTGCATTATCAATTTGAATCCCCGAAATACAAACATAGGAACTACAATAGACATCTAAATGTCAGACGTGGAGGGTCTCCGAACGAATTTCTCTTTGATAGGTGCAAATAGTTATAATATACACACAAAAATTATAATCATGTTCAGGAACACGTGATGAATCAATACGATATTTATCCAGAAATTTTTCTTCCATAAATACAAAAACTATAGATTAATTAGCAAACGGTTCTAAATTAGCAATCTTTTATTGAAAAAAAGGAATTATAAATTAATAATATGTACCAGCTCAGAGACCCTTCCATCTTGAAAAATCGGGTATCTACTGTAGAGACGATGTACCACATCGTCTATGTAAGTGTTTATAATTCAGTTAATTATTGACATAATCATCCTATTTTTAGAACCAAATTTTGAGCACCCTACCTGAAAGCCCAGCAAAAAACGAAAAAGGCTGTGTCATTGACACAGCCTTCCATATTTCATACAAAAGATAAACTTATGCAGTTTTGACGTTGTAGCGGCAACGGAGCTTGCCTTTCGCCATGTTAGAAAGTTTGCCTTTGTTCATTTGTCTGCGGATTGGAGATACATGGTCGATGAACATTAAGCCCTCCAAATGATCGTATTCGTGTTGAATAACTCTGGCCTTATAGCCATCGTAAACCTCATCAAAGAACTCAAATTTCTCGTTGTAGTATTGAATACGGATCTGCTTAGGACGCTTAACCATCTCATTGATTCCTGGCAAGCTAAGACAACCCTCCTCGCAAGATTCCAACTCTTCACTCCTCTCTACAATCTTAGCGTTGATGAATGCCTTCTTGAAGCCCTTGAACTCAGGTTTTTCTTCTGCCAATATGTTCAAATCTATCACAAAAAGACGGATAGAAAGGTCTATCTGTGGTGCAGCTAAACCGACTCCATCTGCATGATACATGGTCAAGAACATATCATCTACCAACTTTTGCAAGTTTGGATAATCCTTATCGATATCCACTGTCTCTTTTCTTAATACGGGAAGTCCGTAAACCGTAATCGGATAAATCATGATATTTTTTAGTTATCTACTTTATTAAAATCAAATCAATGAGCCATTTCTCATGCTCTCCATATATGACTGTAAGATAATGGTTGCGCTGATCTCGTCAACCAAAGCCTTATCTTGTCTTGCCTTCTTCTTCAGTCCGCCGTCTAACATCACACGATGTGCCAACACAGAGGTGAAACGTTCATCCACCATTTTGACGGGAATATTCGGGTATTTGTTCTTCAGTGCACGCACAAAAGGTTCGATTAAACGCATAGAATCTGAATTCTCGTAGTTCATCTGTTTTGGCAGTCCTACCACGAAAACCTCCACATTCTCCTTTGCAAGATAATCTTTCAAAAAATTGAAAACCTCATTAGGGGGAAGTGTTGTCAATCCATTGGCTATGATTTGTAGGGTGTCGGAAACAGCTATTCCTACCCTTTTTTGTCCGTAATCGAACGCTAAAATTCTACCCATATCGCAACTTTGAGTGCAAAGATACAATTTATTACACGATTCTCGGGAAGAGAAAGGACAAAAAATCATTTCTAGTTCGAAACGTCATAACAAAAAATCAAAATACAATTAACGAACATCACACGATTTGAGCAACCGAAGAAAGTCCATTACACCCTCGTTTTTTAGCACGATTTAACAAAAAAAGATTGGCGCATGTTGCTTTTTTATACTGCTTATATATTAGAATTATATAAATGCGGTATTTTTTCGTAATTTTGCGTTAAGAAAACAGATGTCAGGATACGATTCGTCATCACCGAAAAGGATTCCAGACCAAACTTAATGTTATAGTTATGCCATTAAACATTCCAAGTAATTTGCCAGCGGTAGAGATTTTGAAGAAAGAGAACATCTTCGTAAAGGATGCGAAAGAAGCATCCGAGCAAGACATACGTCCTCTTAAAATCATCATTCTCAATCTTATGCCAATAAAGATCACAACAGAGACAGACCTCATTCGTCTCTTGTCCAACTCTCCTTTGCAGATAGAGATTGATTTCATGCAGATAAAGAGTCATACGCCTAAGAACACACCGATTGAGCACATGATGGCATTCTACAAGACATTCGATTCACTTCGTGACCAGAAATATGACGGAATGATCATCACCGGAGCACCCGTTGAAAACATGGAATTTGAAGAGGTAAATTATTGGGGCGAAATCCAGGAGATTTTCGACTGGTCCAAGACCCACGTCACCTCAACCTTGTTCATCTGTTGGGCAGCCCAGGCTGGTCTTTACCATTTCTATGGCATTCCGAAATACAAATTGGACAAGAAAATGTTCGGCACGTTCGAGCATACGGTTCTTGCTCCAAAAAATCCTATCTTCAGAGGATTCGACGATGTGTTTTACGTTCCTCATAGCCGTCACTCAGAAGTACGTCGTGAAGACATTGAGAAGTGTGACAAGTTGAAAATCATGTCTGAATCTAAAGATGCAGGCGTTTATATGGTTTTGGCCAAGAACGGCAGACAACTATTCATCACCGGACACTCTGAATATTCTTCAAATACTTTGCATGAAGAGTACATACGCGACCTCAACAAGGGATTGCCAATCGACATGCCTAAGAATTACTACAAAGACGATAATCCGAACAACAAGCCTATCGTCAGATGGAGAAGCCACGCCAATCTGCTGTTTTCGAATTGGCTCAACTACTTCGTATATCAGAAGACTCCATACGACATAAGAAAGATTCGATAACGCACTTTGACAGAACAGAATTTCAACAGGATAGATTTGAAAAAAATAGAGCTGCTATCACCGGCTAAAGATGCCCAATGTGGCATCGAAGCCATCAACCACGGCGCTGATGCCGTCTATATCGGAGCACCCCATTTCAGTGCCAGGGCCGCTGCCTCCAACTCCATTGAAGACATCGAAACCCTCATCAATCATGCACATAAGTATTATGCCAAAGTGTATGTAGCCCTCAACACCATTCTCGACGACCGTGAGCTGGAGGAGACAGAAAAGATTATCCGTCAACTTTACAACATCGGAACCGACGCCCTGATTGTTCAGGACATGGGCATCACACAGCTCGACTTGCCTCCCATCACGCTGCACGCCAGCACACAGATGGACAACCGCACGGTTGAGAAGGTTCAATTTCTTGAGAAAGCAGGATTCTCTCAGGTTGTGTTAGCACGCGAACTTTCGTTCCATCAAATCAAAGAAATAGCAAAAAACACCTCGGCTAAACTGGAGGTTTTTTTGCATGGTGCGCTGTGCGTAAGCTATAGCGGCCAATGCTACATAAGCCAAGCCACCTGCGGACGAAGTGCCAACAAAGGCAACTGTGCGCAGCTTTGTCGTCTGCCCTACTCCTTGCTCGACGCCAATGATAAAGTTCTGGTAAAAGACAAACATCTGCTCTCCCTTCAGGACATGAACCTGTCTGAGCATCTGAAAGAGCTTATCGAGGCAGGAGTCTCTTCGCTGAAGATTGAAGGCCGACTGAAAGAGACCTCTTACGTGAAGAACGTAACGGCATACTACCGTCAGAAGCTGGACAACATCTTTGAGGGTACGGAATACCAGAAGTCATCATCCGGTCGTTGTACCTACACGTTTATGCCCGACCTCTCCAAGAGTTTCCACCGCGGAGGCTGTACCTACTTCACTCAAGGCAGACAGGCCAACATCACAGCCTTCGACACACCCAAATCGACAGGCGAATACATCGGAACCGTACAGGAAAGCCGTTCCAACCAAATCACAGTTAAGACAGATAAGGCATTGGCAAACGGTGACGGATTCTGTTTTCTTGATAAAAAGGGCGTTTTTTCTGGTTTTAAAGCCAACAGAATCGAAAACAAATTGATTTTCCCTGCCAACGAAGTTTCAATTCCTTTCGGCACAGATCTATACAGAAATTTTGACCAAGCTTTCGAAAAAGTTTTGGCAAAAAAGAGTGCAGACAGAAAAATCGATATCGAATTTGAGATAAAAGAAACGGAAACAGGTTTCGACATAAAAGTCACTGACGAAGACGGAAATGCAGCCTCATTGAACACAACGTTCACAAAGGAACCTGCGCAAAACAAGGAAAACGCTGATAATCAAATTCGATCTCAATTCAAGAAGACAGGAAACACTATTTTTGAATCAAAAAATATAATAATTGATACGAAGGAGACCTACTTTATTCCTGCCGGACAGATGGCTGAATGGCGTAGAACTCTTTTGGAAAAACTTGAAAACGAACGATTGGCTAACTATCCTTTCGAACGTCAAGCATTCCCTGAGACTTCTCACCCATACATAACAGACAGCGTAGACTATCATGCCAACATCCACAACAAGAAAGCAGAAATCTTCTACGAAAAACACGGTGTAACACATACAGAGCCTTCTTTCGAAAAACAAGCAAGAGAAGAGGCTGTTTTGATGACATGCAAACACTGCTTACGTTTCAGTTTGGGATTGTGTCCGAAAAACAAAACCAATCATTTAGCCTATAAAGAACCACTTTATTTGGCAAATGAGAGTAACGGCAAAAAATATAGGTTAAAGTTTGATTGTAAGCGATGTGAGATGCTGGTGATCGGATAAAATGAAACATTTCTAGGGTATTCATGTATCTTTTTTGCCCAATAATTTTTTTATTTCGGATAAAATAACGGGGATTCAAATTGATAATGCAACTTGAGGAGGAAAAAAATGGGTCAGGTAGAAAAAATATTTTTCAGAGCAGAAAGAGAAGAGAAAATCTCCCTCTTTCCAGTTGCCCTGTGG
>JALNVE010000251.1 GCA_023227695.1 Paludibacteraceae bacterium | reverse complement strand
TTGACCTATAGAGAAGTTACATTGCTCGATTTTGGCTCTGAATGTTTTGAATCTCTCAAACCACCAGCATTTATCGCAGATTAGAGCATGTTGCACCACGCAAATTGACCCATAGGTCAAAATTATAATAAACATTGACCTGACTGCCTAAGAACTCAGGTACATTGCTGATGTTGACATGAACCGTTCCCGTATTGTTACCGCCGATAACTACGCTCGCCTCTTTCATCTTCTTGTTTACGGCTGCAAATCCGTCAATACCGTCACTCTTATCGTTTGGAGGAGTAACGTTGGCCATATAGCCATCCATGTCGCCGTACCATTTGTACATGTACCAGCCACCGCCCTTCTCGTTGTCGGAAGTAAGCAAACTACCCAAACGACCAGGCAAGCTGACGAACCACCAAGAGATGACAGCACTCTCAATGCCATGACGTTCAAACTTTGCGATAAACGGAACGGAAACACCTGGGCAACCCTCCAACTCATGCTTATCTGAAGAGTACTCGTTGATTGTGATAGGACGCGGAGTTAAATTGTATTTCTTCTCCAACGCACGGTAATTAGCCACTGCATCAGGAATGCCACCAGAACCCCATTGGTGCCAGCACATGATATCAGGAACGCAATTATTATTTACGGCAAATGCAAAGAAATCCTCTACCCTCTGCGTGTTATAATAAGAGAAACACGGACCGATAATTCTTCCATTCGGATCCAGTTTTCTCACCAATTCGTATGTTGGTTTCCATAATGTTGTTTTGAAATCTCCGTTTTTAGAATCTTCCCAAGTTCCGTAAGGCTCGTTCCAAATCTCGTAGCCATCAATGTTCGTCAAGCCACAAGTCAGCTTTTTATTTACAACTTCAGTGATTTTCTGTTCCCAATAGCTCCAACCTTTCCAACTGTAAGGCCAGCCGGGCAAAATATCGGCAAAGATAAGTTGAACTTTACCGGTTGTGTTTTTAAGACGTTCTGCCACCTTAAAAGCATCACCAAAAGGATGTTGATTTCCATTTGCTCCTTCTGCAGGGTTTTTGAAATAGTTTGGTTTGAGTGGCGCAACCAATTCATCGATGTTGTAAGGCAAATCCTCAGAAACACCGTATAGAGAACCAGAAGCCACATGAGTTACAGGACGAATACTATCCCCGAGATCGACCTTTAGGTTGTACTCTGCACAAGGTGCAGTCACAAGTGCACACAGAAAGGCACCTGTTAGTAAAGTTTTGTTCATTCTTAGAAGTTTTAGTTTGTAAACACAAAATGTAATGTATCAGTACCGAAAGATACAATTCTTTTTGATTTTTATTATTATTTAACTGCCATATTTACATCCCATTGACATTTAATTTAAAAGAATAAAGTCAAAACAACGACGAGAAAACAGGTTGCTTCCATATTAAATGATTAGCCAAAAAACCCAATGGAAAACAGAAAACAGTTACAAATAGACTTGATATTCGTCACAAAATAGCATCCATAAGCCTTTTCTAAGCATATTACAACAGTAAAATTGATCATAATCATTTTATACTCAACAATAATTACCTATATTAACTATCGACTAATTTTTACCATTATGGAAAAAGGAGAGTTAATAACACATTGCAAGTATTATAAGGGCGAAACAAAAAGTCCTTATAATGACCTTCTGAAAAAGGTTTTTTGGAAGTGCGAACGTGTTTATGTGGAAAGTGCATCTTCTTCAAACTATTTCCATAACATGTACAAGAAAGAAGTTGAAGAATATATACAGAAACATAAAGACGAGAATAGTTCTCTCACATCTGAGGAAACCAGCATCGAAGCGAAAGCTATACGTATTTTTATAAAAGATATGTTTAAGAATTGGAGACCAAAAGAAGCAGAAGAACTCTTATGTCAATATTAATGGATCAAAAAACGTTTTCGTTTAACATTAACCGTTTCTTTTTCGAACGATTTTGCCTAAATAACTGAAAACGAAAAAACAGTCTCTTTCTAGTTGATTCATACACAAATAAAAAAAGTTGTACCATAAAAATGATACAACTTTTTTTATTCTATTCAATGATAAGATTTACTTCTTTTCATCATATCTTTTATTCAACTCTTCTACTACATCATCTGTGATGTTTAAGTAATCTTCTGCAAAGAAGATATTGTCGTTGCCTGTATCACTAAAGATAACTTTGTAACGCTTATCTTGATTGTAAGTCTTGAAAAAAGCGTTGATAGAATCACGCAATTGAGAGTTCATCTTCTGCTGTTCAGCAAAAAGCTCTTGAGAAAGACGACGATCCAACTCCTTCAAGTCTTGGTCTTTCTTTGCAATGCGGTTCTGCTCCTGAACCAAAACAGACTCTTCTTTATCTTTTGTCTCTTTTGTCAAGATTTGACCTGTAGCCATTTTGTTCTGATAAGCCTCCACCTTTTTAGCGTATGCGGCATAATCAGATCTCAACTGCAACTCTTTTGAAGAGACTTCTGCTCTTGACTTCTCCTGTTTTTTCAACAAAACGGCGTTCAAGTCTTTTGCATATTTGTAATTCACTAAAAGTGAATCGACATTTACGTATGCGATAGGCAAGCTGTCTATTGAAAGAGAGGTGCGGACAGATGCGTTCTTATCAGCTACAGCTTCAACTTTCTTTCCAGAAGTAAAATATAATACGTATAAACCGGCAACAGCCACACATAAAATTGCAAGAATAATGGTGTTAATGTTTTTCATTTAATTCTATTTTGTTATCTACCTAATTTAATTCAATCTTCAGTTTTTGTATTCTCCAGCTTTTCCTCTTTCTTCATTCGAGCCATCCGATCCTGCGTCTGCGCACAGAAAATACCGCGGTCTCTCATTGCCTTGCTGGCACCAATATGCGTATTGGGAAATCTTCCGTTCTTTTTAAATAAAATATTGACTCCAAGAAGAATCACAGCACACAAGACGATCACCAACGTAAGAAGAAATACTTTTAGCATATCTTAATTTAATTTGTCCGCAAATATAGCGACGAAGTCCGTTTTTAAAACACTGAAATGTTTAAATTTCCGATTAATTCATAACTTAAAGGTCATTTTAACTTTATTTAAAACAATAAGTTCAATTTCACCGATTAATGATCTTTTTTTATAGACAAAATCGGATGTTTTTGCGTACTTTGCACTTAAATTCTGATATAAAAATAGGAACTTATATGAATAAGATAACTGACCTAGAGCCAAAAATTCTTTGGCACTATTTCAATGAAATTTTAAATATCCCCCGTCCTTCTGGAAAAGAGGAAAAGATGGTTGAATTTTTGGTAGATTTTGGTAAGAAACACCATCTCGAGACCATCGTCGACGAAGCCAAAAACGTCCTCATACGCAAAGGTGCTACACCTGGAATGGAGAACAAAGAATCGATTCTTTTACAATCGCACATCGATATGGTCTGCGAGAAGAACAACGACACCAAACACGATTTCGAGAAAGACCCGATAGAGGCTTACATTGACGGCGATTGGGTGAAAGCCCGCGGCACCACTCTCGGCGCTGACGACGGTATCGGTGTTGCTGCTCAACTAGCCATCCTCGCTTCAGACAATATCAAACACGGCCCTATCGAATGCCTCTTCACCGTTGAAGAAGAGACAGGCTTGACGGGTGCCCTCTCTTTGAAGCCAGGCGTTCTTAAATCAAAAAGACTCATCAACCTCGACTCGGAAGACGACGGTGTGTTCTGCATTGGCTGTGCAGGCGGTGTAGGAAGCATCATCACTTTCGAATATAAGGAGACCGCTGCTCCTGCCCATCTTTTCTTCTTCGAAGTAAAGGTTAAGGGTTTACTTGGCGGACACTCAGGCGAAGACATCAACAAGGACAGAGGCAACTCCATCAAGATTTTGAACCGTTACCTTTGGAACCTCAACAAGAAGACCAAGGTCTATTTGGCCGACATTCAAGGCGGCAACCTTCATAACGCCATCCCAAGAGAGGCATCGGCTATCGTTGGTGTAGATTTCTCCATGAAAGAGCAGGTTCGTATTGAACTCAACCACTTCATAAAAGAGATTGAGGATGAATATCCTAACGAGAAAGATTTCAAAATGGATCTGGAATCTTGCGACAAACCTCAAACGGTATTCGACGAAGCTACGACCTTCCATCTGCTCAACGCTCTTTATGCTTGTCCTCACGGAGTAGCGGGCATGAGCAAAGAGATAAAAGGTTTGGTGGAGACGTCAACCAACCTGGCTTCCATCAAAACGACAAAAGAGCACACCATCATTATTGGCACAAGCCAACGTAGCTCTGTTGAGTCCAAGAAACATGATATCAAGAATCAGGTGGCTAGCACATTCCTTTTGGCGAATGCCAAGGTAGAACACGGCGACGGTTATCCGGGTTGGAAACCAAACATGAATTCAAATTTAAATGATTTGACAGTTAAGTCATACAAGAAACTCTTTCGTCAAGAGCCTCTTGTTCAAGCCATCCACGCAGGATTGGAGTGCGGACTTATCCTAGAGAAATATCCTGATATGGATATGATTTCGATTGGTCCAACGATCAAAGGAAACCACGCTCCAGGCGAGATGATGAATATCCCAACCGTAGAGAAGTTTTGGAAACATTTGGTGGATATTTTGGAAAATGAGTAATATAATCCATTTATAATAGGAAAGGACAGACTTGCAGCCTGTCCTTTCTTATTTTTATAATTCAAGATTATAATATTCAACTTGACGAGTTACGGTTCTTAATCCTTCTTTTTGAACTGTCGCAAATTTTGCGACAGTTGGAATCGGGTTAATTGGCGACGCCCCCTGGGCGTTACGCCTTAGAAGGTGGATAACCGAAATGCTCCTTATACTTTCTACTGAAATAGTATTGATCATTGAAGCCCACGAGGAAGGCAACCTCCTTCACTGGAA
>JALNVE010000250.1 GCA_023227695.1 Paludibacteraceae bacterium | reverse complement strand
TACTACTTCTGCCAACGCTATTAGTTGTTTTGTTTCCATGGTATAGAAACGTTGATACTTGGTTTTTTATGATATTTCTTTCCCCACTAAATTTCTACTGACCCTCAAAATGCGCTTCTACGCTTACCAAAGTGGACGGAATGTCTGCAACGAAATTCGTGTCAAATAGATGTCTAAACTAAACATTTAGTCCAAACGACCCTGCATTCCTGATTATTGTTGACAAAAAAATAAAGAATTCCTGATAATTCGTGTTAGAGGTTTTCTGACAGCATTTTTATCTCCTCTGGCCAGCGAGACTCGTCGGGAGTTTCAAGTATGAGCGGCATGTTATCGAAACGAGGATCCTTCATAATCCATTTGAAGGAGTCGAGACCAATGGCACCAAGGCCAATGCTTTCGTGTCTGTCTACATGCGAGCCAATGCCTTTCTTAGTGTCGTTTAAGTGCATTCCGCGGAGATAGTTGAATCCGATGACTTTGTCGAATGTGTTGAAAGTTTGCTCCAAAGCCTCATTGCCAACCAAATCGTAACCGGCAGCGAAAGCGTGGCAGGTATCGATGCAGATACCCACACGACTTTTATCTTCAACCAAATCGATGATGTATTTCAATTCTTCAAACTTGTTACCTACGTTACTGCCTTGCCCGGCTGTGTTTTCAATGACAGCGCATACGCCGTGAGTTTTGTCCAATGTCATGTTAATGGATTCGGCAATCCTTTTTAGACACTCTTCAGTGCTGATTTCTTTAAGAGAACTTCCTGGGTGGAAGTTGAGCAGCTTTAGACCCAACTGCTCGCAACGCATCATCTCGTCGAGAATTGCCGTTCTTGATTTGTTGATGGCTTCGTTGTCGGGATGTCCGAGGTTGATGAGGTAACTGTCGTGCGGCAGAATATGCTCAGCAGAGATGCCAACTTTGGCACAGTTTTCCTTGAATTTTGCAATGCTCTTGTCTGTTAGCGGGGCTGATACCCACTGACGTTGGTTCTTTGTGAATAGAGCAAATGCTTTGGCTCCGATGGCAGCTGCGTTGATAGGGGCGTTTTCTACGCCACCTGATGCACTTACGTGCGCTCCTATGTATTTCATAAAATTATTATTTCTGTTGTACGGATAGGTGATTGAGATTCTTTTGGCACCTATATCGGAACAAAATTATTCAAAAAACGCAAAGAATCAAAAGCATTTTTTTGCTCAGACTCTTTGCGTCTCAAAATATGAAGTTCCTTTTCTATTGTAGATTCAGAATAAATCGGACAATTTATTTTTTGAAATATCTGTTGTATAAACCTTGGAAGCCTTGTCCGTGACGAGCCTCGTCTTTGGCCATCTCATGAACTGTATCGTGAATGGCATCCAAATTAAGCTCTTTTGCACGTTTCGCAATACGCATCTTATCAGCGCAAGCACCAGCTTCGGCGTTCATTCTTTTCTCCAAGTTTGTCTTTGTATCCCATACTACATCGCCTAGCAACTCAGCAAATCTTGAAGCATGTTCAGCCTCTTCGATAGCGTAGCGTTTGAAAGCCTCTGCAATTTCAGGATAGCCTTCACGGTCTGCTTGACGGCTCATGGCCAAATACATTCCAACCTCGGAACATTCTCCTGTAAAGTGAGCGTTCAAATCTTTTTTCATCTCGTCGTCGCAATCTTTTGCGATTCCGATTACGTGTTCTGTAACGAATGACAATGATTCGTTTGCTTCTATCTCTTTTACGATAAATTTGCTTCCTGGAACTTTACAGATTGGGCATCTTTCAGGAGCTTCTTCTCCTTCATGTTCGTAACCGCATACAGGGCAAATGAATTTCTTCTTCATGACTTTTGGTTTTAAAATGTTTATAATAAATAGTTTAATTAATCTCTTTTTGTTTTTTAAGTTTCTCTTCGAGGCATTTTTTGCAATATCCTTTATAATAGATATGGGTCTCTGTAATGGTGAGATCGTCAATCTCTGTTTTCAGAACATTGCTGATGTCTGCAATCGGAATGTCATAAATGCATCCACAACCGAGACAGAAAAAATGCGCATGAAAGGAGGTGTCTCCGTCGAAATGTGCCGTTTTGTCGTCGATGGTCAGACATAGTGCGGCATTGTGTTCTACAAAAATCTTGAGCGTATTGTAGACCGTCGTTTTTGAGAGTGTGGGTATAGACGGATAAAGAGCATTGAAAATTTCATCGGCCGTAGGATGAGTCTTATGGCTTTGAAGATATTCCATAATAGCAATCCTTTGCAGGGAAGGCTTGATGTCATGCTCTCTTAAATATTTGTCTATTTGTTCCATCTAAAACCTTATTTTGTTTTGACTCTAAATTTGTAATCATTACAAATTTTTTATCGATGCAAATATAGGATAAGATTTTAGAACAACAATACAATTTGCAGATTTTTTTCGAAAAAGAATTGGGTATTCATTATGATGTTGAATACTTAAGGCTTATTCTTACATTTACACCACCTTATTGATTGGTCAAAGAGTGTATCAACCTTATCTCTGACAGAAATAAAATGCGTAAAGGTCTGTCACCTTGTGGATGGAACGTCCGTTAAGAAATTAGTGCAAATACATGTTAGTTCCAAACGTCAGATTAGCGAACGCATTATTTCTCATTTCTGTTGACCTGTAAAAAATAATTCGTGTCAATTCGTGGTCAAAAACTGTACACGGATTTTTCTTTTGATCCCTGTAAAAGCCTAAAATCATCATTTATTCCAAAAACAATGCAATAATCACCTAAATTATTTAATAAAATCTGAAATTTTATATAAATTTGCAAAAAAAAATAATTTATTAGCAAAGTGTTTTTAGTTTACATAAAATGAGGGGTTTAATAATTGAAAATGATGGGGTTGATTTCCATCAAGATATGTGTGTTTTTTTTCAAAAATGCTTCTTAAACATATTTTTATTTTTGTTATCTGAAATTAAAAAAGGTATATTCACAAATGTGTATGTGAAAAGAACTTTCAATTATTTATGTATTTATAAAACGAAACGAATATGAAAACGAGACTTACTATTATTCTGGTGCTTCTTGCTTTGGTATCGATGGCAGGAGCTCAAACTAGGTTACCATATGTGTTTGGTAATGGTTCGAATGGTGATGGATGTGATACTATTTATACTTTACCCGATAAGAAAGCTGAATTTCCAGGTGGTATGAATGCGATGTATGAGTTTTTTACTGACAATTTGAAAGAGAATGTGAATTTTATTTCTTCCATGTCAGCACATAGAATGCTTCTTAAAATTAGAGTAGGAGCTAACGGTGAAGTATTGGAGAGTAAGATAATGATGCCTTCAGCTACGGCGTTGGATGAGGATGTATTGAGAGTTGTTTCAATGTTTCCAGATATGATTCCTGCCAAATTTGAAGGTCGTGATGTATGTTCTTATCTGATTATCCCATTAGGATATGAATAAGTAAGTTGAAGTTGAATAAAAAATCTTCCTTTCTTTGCATGCAATTTTGGATTGTCTATTCCTATTTGTGATAAATACGTTACTTTTGTGTCATTGAACGCATTAATGTTACAAGAATGTTAGATTACTCAAAAGTACCGTCTCCATGTTATGTGGTCGACGAGGAACGTCTCCGTTCCAATCTGAAGTTGATTCGCTCTGTGAAAGAGCAGGCAGGAGTAGAAATTATACTTGCTTTCAAGGCTTTTGCTTTGTGGAAAGTTTTTCCTATTGTGCGCGAATATATTCCATATTCAACAGCAAGTTCTTTGTCTGAAGCTCGCTTGGCTTTCGAGGAAATGGGCAATTATGCTCATACATACGCTCCCGTCTATACCGACGAGGAGTTTCCCGAAATCGCAGCTTGCAGCAGTCATATTACATTCAACTCGCTGGGCCAGTATGAACATCATAAACCCTATGTGCAGAGTTTAGACCGTCATATCTCTTGTGGATTGAGGGTTAACCCTGAATTTTCCGACGTGGAGACTGATTTGTACAATCCTTGTGCTCCGGGTTCCCGTCTGGGTGTGGTTGCCGATTTGTTGGGCGACAAACTTCCTCAAGGAATCGAGGGCTTGCACTTCCATACTTTGTGCGAGTCTGACTCTTCTGATCTGCAAAAGACATTGGCTGTTGTTGAGGCTAAGTTCGGAAAATATTTTAATCAGATAAAATGGATTAATTTTGGTGGCGGACATCTTATGACCCGCAAGGGCTATAATGTGGAGCTGCTTGTCTCCCTATTGAAAGATTTCAAGGCAAGATACCCATGGTTGAATGTCATTTTGGAACCGGGTAGTGCGTTTGCTTGGCAGACGGGCGAGTTGGTTGCATCTGTTGTGGATATCGTTGAGAATCACGGCATAAAAACGGCTATTCTGAACGTCTCTTTTGCCTGCCACATGCCCGACTGTTTGGAGATGCCATATAAGCCAGCTATACTTGGTGCTACCGATGAGGTAGAGGGCAAACCAACCTACCGTATGGGTGGTAATAGTTGTTTATCTGGCGATTACATTGGCAGTTGGTCGTTCGATAAGGAGCTGAAGATAGGCGACCGCATCGTTGTCATGGATATGATCCACTATACAACCGTCAAAACTACTATGTTCAACGGAATTTCTCATCCATCCATTGCCTTATGGACCAAAGATAGCGAACTCAATATGTTGAGAAAATATGGTTATGAGGATTATAAGAATAGGATGAGTTAAAGAGTAGATAAGGTATAATAAAAAGCACAAGATTTTCTTGTGCTTTTTTTATGATTGAATCTTCCAATTCTTGAGTTTATCTTCTTTCATTTGCGGCGTAATGTTCACCTGGTAGGCTGCGACCCATTTGAAACTCCGATGAACATGAGGTTTGGAGGGGATCAAGCCTCTTCAGCCTAAAATCAGCTTTCAAAACACTTCAAGTGTTCATTTGGTA
>JALNVE010000249.1 GCA_023227695.1 Paludibacteraceae bacterium | reverse complement strand
TAACAAATGACAGAATTTCACAATATTCTAAATTTCTTCGTTGAGTCTTTAGCCGGACTTTATTCCAGAAACGAGATTCAAAGTCTCTGCTTCCAAGTGATGCAACACCTATGCAATTGCAGCAAGGCGTCGCTCTTCGCTTCTGACGGAATCGTTCTGACAGAAGACCAGCAAACGAGATTGGATTCGTTTATCCAAAGGCTACAGAACCACGAGCCTGTTCAGTATGTAATAGGCAGCTGCGACTTTTTTGACATCAAACTTCATGTGGACAAGCGTGTGCTGATTCCTCGTCCGGAGACAGAGGAACTTGTTGAATGGATACTCAACGACAATCCCAACACAAAAGGTTCACTTTTCGACATCTGCACGGGAAGCGGATGCATCGCCATCACCATCAAAAGATACAAACCCGGATTTGCAGTATCAGCTCTAGACCTCTCAGCAGAAGCCATCTTTCTTGCAAAAGAAAATGCAGAGACGAACAACTGCGAAATCAATTTCATAACAGACAACATTCTCCAACTGAGCAAACCGATCGAAGAAAAATTTGACATCATCGTCAGCAATCCGCCATACGTAATGGAGAAGGAGAAGATGGAGATGAAAGCCAATGTCTTGGAATACGAGCCCAGCATGGCGCTCTTTGTTCCGAACGATGACCCGTTACGTTTTTATCAGGCCATCGGAGAATTTGGACTGACTCACTTAAATTCAGGAGGAAAGCTCTATTTCGAAATCAACGAAACGCAAGGAGAAAACACCGTTAATATGCTGAAGAATTTAGGTTACAAATTCATCACATTAAAAAAGGATTTTTTCGGGAAAGACAGAATGGTCAGAGCCGGAATTTAAAGAAGATTCTAAATGGGAAGAAATCTGGGATACGAAGAGGCATTGGCCAAAGCTGCTGCTTTATGCTCACTTTCCGAGAAATGTGAGTCTGACATTCGAAAAAAACTTCTATCTTGGGGATTAGAAGCAAACGATAGCGAAAAAGCGATTCAATATCTCATTAAAGAGAAGTATATCGACGAAAAGAGATTCGCCAGATTTTTCGTACAAGACAAACACCGTTTCTCCAAATGGGGGAAAACAAAAATCTCCTATTCACTTAAAGAGAAAGGCATTTCTCCGGCAGTCATCAGAGAGGCATTGGAGAGCATCAAGGACGAAGACTATTCTGATCAAATAGACGAATTGTTAAAAGCAAAACTGAAAGGATTAAAGTACAAAGACCTCTTTGACGCTAAAGCAAAACTATTCAGATTTGGCATGAGCAGAGGTTTTGAATACGAGAAGGTAATGAAAGCAATCGAACATGCGGTTGCAAACATCAAACAATCAGAGGAATAGAAATAAGAACAAACAACATAAAAGGAGACGATTATGATCTTAAAAGGAATCTTCGAAAAAGAATCAATATGGATAAAAGTTTTATTCCTGATCCTACTGCCCATTGTTTTGGGCATAATGTTCATGGCCTTCAGTATGGGGTTAACTAAGATTTTCGGAATAACAGATTACGTAGCAATCATTAAGCTGCATCAAATCATGTCGGCTATCGGTATATTTATTCTATCATCATTCATTTTAGCTTATTTTTTTAGCAAAAAACCATTCGAATTTATAGGATTTAAACAGCCTTATGGCAGGACTGTTTTAGTAGCAATATTCAGTATAATCTTTGCATTGCCGCTCATCAACTTCATTACCATTATCTGTAGCAACATCTCTCTGCCCGATTCGTTGTCGGGCGTGGAAGATTTTCTGACAAACGCAGAGAAACGAAACGAGGAATTAACACTTACTCTTCTTGAAGGCAATTCTTATTGGGATTTATTCATCAACATGACTGTTCTGGCATTAGTTCCTGCGGTTGGAGAGGAAATGCTTTTCCGTGGAATCATTTTAAAGAGCCTTCTTAAAAACGGAAGAAACATTCATGTCTGCATTTGGATCACAGCCCTACTCTTCAGTTTGGTCCACGTACAATTCCACAAATTCATACCTATATTATTATTAGGAGGATATTTGGGTTACTTGAGGGTTTGGAGTCAAAACATCTGGGTACCAATGGCTGTTCACTTCACAAACAACCTGCTCGTGGTTCTCTTTTACTTTTTCTTGAAGGGAAACGATTTTGGATTGGACATAGAAAACGTCGGAACCAGCGGATCTCCTTTTATTCTTATTTCCTCTATCATATTATCCATTGCCGCCATTTACACAGTTTGGGTATTATGCAACAAAAAGCAAGGATTGACAAAAAAAATTTCTGAGATATAAATACTTCTCTACAATCATAAAACAAAAAAGAGACGAGTAAAATCGTCTCTTTTCATTTATCTATTTATATAGTATTCATCAACCCTTCATGCTGATAAGGCTAACGAATTCCTCTCTAGTCTTTGCCGTATTGAAAATGCCAGTGAAATCTGAAGTTGTAGTAACAGAATGCATTTTCTGAATGCCTCTCATCTGCATACACATGTGCTGAGCCTCTATCACCACCATCACACCCAACGGATCCAGAGTCTCTTGGATACAATCTTTAATTTGGGTTGTAAGACGTTCCTGAATCTGCAATCTGCGGGAAAGGATCTCAACTACGCGAGCAATTTTGCTAAGGCCTGTAATCTTTTTATTTGGAATATAAGCCACATGAGCCTTTCCGAAGAACGGCAACAAGTGATGCTCGCACAATGAATAGAAATCAATATCCTTTACAATGACCATCTGCCTATACTCCTCTTCGAAGATAGCTGAACGTAAAACTTCACATGGGTCAATTTTGTAACCGTATGTAAGGAACTGCATAGCCTTAGCAACACGTTCGGGAGTCTTTACCAATCCCTCTCGGTTTACATCTTCTCCTAACAAAGTGAGAGCCTCTCTATATAAAGGAATCAAAGCATCTGTTTTCTCTTTGCTTGGATATTTAGCCAATTCCCAAGGCTTTATTTCAACATCATCGTTTTGCATTTTATCAAAATCTTTTACAAAAATAATTTTATTTGTCTGCGTTGTTTCCTTCGCTCTTTTCCATCTCCAAATCGCGTACCTCATCATCACGAACAATGATCATATCACCCGCATATTCGGGATATTCCTCTTTCAACTTATAACCTAAAGCCAAAGCATCTGTATAGTTTCTGAAATCGCCAACCTTCAATTTCCAAAAAGGAGATGTAAAAGTAACATAATAAGATAAGTCAGGAAATTTCTCCTTCAATTTCTCCTCTCTTTTATAGGTTTCTGCCTTCGATTTCTTCTGGTTGTTACCCATGTACACCTGTACTCTATAACCAGAATAGGAGATGTTTTGTTTTTCTTCATTTTTCTGCATAGACTTAGTCAGAAGGTTAACCATGCGTTCGTCCTGCATGATTTTCACAGTTCCCTGTCCACTCTCAGATGCTGTCAATGAGGCAATGACACCTGCAGCATTTATCTTTTTCTTTGATGCACCAGTCTGTGCCCAAGAAAGAGAGGCAGACAAACATAACATCAACCCAAATATCAACGTCCTTTTCATATAATCTTTATTTATCATTTTTCATTTTTATCCATTTCTGATTGTAAGAATTGAAGCTGCTGCTCCAACATCTGCACCTTACTCATCAGGTAACCATGCTCTCTGGCTATTCTTACGGGATTGGAATAGATCGTACGTATCTCCATCCGTCTGGAGTTGTCAAAATCCAGCTTCATGCTTGGGGAATAAGGCTTCATTGAATCCGTCATACGCAACATATCATTGACATACTCACGTTCTATATCAACTCCGCAAGCACCAGCTCCCACTACTACCTCCAACATCATATCACGAACCAACTGACGTGAAGACTCAGTCTTCATGATAACTTCCGTAGAAGTGTTCAGCACAACGGTTAAACCATTATAAGGAATGTTCCAAACCAACTTTCTCCAACGGGCATCATTCAAATCCGGCGCAATGGTAAAAGGCACAATCGCATTTTCGAAGTCTTTTCTTATCTGATCCAGAATCTCATCTTGAGGGTTCTGATAAACACCAACTGTCAAATGTCCATAATCAATATGAGAAATACGGCCGGGTCCAACTCTGAAAGTACAGATAAATGCTATACCACCCATAATAGTCGTATTCGGAAACTCTTCAGCAAGTTCGTTTTCCATTCCCAATCCATTTTGAACCAGAATAACGACTGTGTTTTTATGCAACAATGGAGGCAACATCTCTTTCAGTTGACCATTCTGAGTTGATTTCATTGCAACAATGACCACATCACACGCAGGCATGTCTGCCGTTGATCTATAAGCATTTATTGGAGAAACATGAAAATCTCCCAAAATAGAATCAATGATCAAACCATGAGACTTCACATAATCGTATTCACTATGGAATAAGAAATGAACCTCATTGCCTGCATGAGCCAGACGACCACCATAATAGCCACCAATAGCTCCAGTACCTATAATTGCATATTTTAGTTTCATAACAAAACCTATTGCTTTGGGACGAGGCAAAAGCCATCTTTCCAAAAATAAAGCACAAAGTTAATCAATTCTTAGATTTATCACAGCTATTTCTTTGAATGAAAACGATTATGCCTCAAAAATACACTCTGAATGTAAGTTCGCAATTGCTTTTGCTTTGTTTGTTAAAATCTTCTATGTATGATGGAAAAAAACGTCATTCGAAAAGAAAATTTGACACAAAAATACAAACGAATCGAAACTTTGAATGACTTGTATCATATATAAATAAACAATTAGCTTCAAACAGATCGCATCCATTTCATCGATTTTTTTGACTTTATATTCTAAAGCATGGATCATTCAACCTTACTTTTTTTATTTAATCACTATATTTGATTTATACCATTCCTAAAGGGGGCAGATAGACAAAAATAGCCGATGAATAGGTTCATACACATAGATGACTGAAATTTTATATTTATTGATTGTATTTTTTAAAGGTTATTTTTC
>JALNVE010000248.1 GCA_023227695.1 Paludibacteraceae bacterium | reverse complement strand
TATGAATAATAATAGTACAATAATTTTAAATAGAGATAATGTTAAAGAAATCGTGATTATGGATAGGGTGTTTAGTAAAAAACAGGAAGATGAGCAGCAAAAATCATGTTTTTTTATTTAGGGAACGATGCATTTTCAAAAATCAGACACCTTCAGCATTAACTTAGCGAGTTTGTTGTATGAAAGCAGCTTGCAGATTTTATCAGAAAATCTGCCAAATTTCCTATAAAACAAATTGAATACGAGATAGGGTATAATCTGATCTCTTGATTTAGGGATTCTTCGGATGATATTCTTGAAGCTGTATATGTTGTCATAAATCCAGAGATATCCGTTATAAAGCTGTTCAGGGGTCATGCCTTTGGGTTGAAAAACTACGTGAGCGGTGTTGTACAGGGAAAGATCTCTGCTCGTGATTCTTCTCTCGGCATCCATTCGCTCATACAGTTTTGTCCCTGGATATGGAGTCAGAATATGTGAAGTGACGGTCTCAATTTTGTTCTTTACAATCCAATTAAGAGTCAATTTGAAAGTTTCGGGAGTATCACTATCCAAACCGAACACGAAACTGGCATTTATCATCATGCCACGGTCATGAATCATTTTTACTGCATCATCGTACGCTGTTGTATGATTTTGAACCTTGTGCACGCTGTTTATTGACGATGGACTTATACTTTCAAAACCTATGAAAAGACTCTTGCAACCGCTTTCACGCATCTCGTCAAGAAGTTCGGGATGGTCTGTTATGTTTATGGATATGGCGCAATGCCATTTGAGATGAAGCGGTTTAATTGCCTTGAGAAAATCCCTCATTCTTGCTGGACTTACCAGAAAGTTGTCATCAATGATCATGATGTGCTTAGAATGTGCAGCCTTGATTTCATTTATAACATCATCTACAGGACGAACTGAATATGTTCTATCAGGAGAACTGTTGTAGCAGAAGTCGCACTTAAAAGGGCATCCTCTACTCGTGTGAATGATGTTACAGAAAAGGTATTTCTCGCTGTGACTAATGGCGTCGTAAGCAGGAGATGCAATCTTGTCTCCTTCAATTTTGTTCTGACAGCGATATAGAGGCTTGAGTGTGTTATTCTCCATGTCCGAAATTATATCGGGCCATGTGCCTTCAGCAGAACCTATACACAAAGAGTCGAAAACATTATCGGGGATTGTATGATATGCCGTGGTCACATGTATGCCGCCAGCAACGACTTTGATGCCTTTCTCCCTGAATTGTCTGGCAATCTCTTTAGCCCTTGGGTATACATCCACCGTGACGGAAATACCCACCAGATCAGGCTTGTCGTCGTAGTTTATATCCTCTATGTTTTCATTCTCGACCGTCACTTTATGTTTGTCTTGAAACATGTTGACGATAGTGTAAAGCCCTAACGGAGGTGACATTCTTATCTTTAGGTCAGTGTCCATCGGACGACGTTTCATTTTAGGGAATACTAGCTTAATATACATTTTAATGCTTCGACTCGTTTGTTATGTTTTGCAATTTTTGATGTAAACTGCAAAAATATATTATGATATTAATATTCTTTGAAAACGAATTGCGAATTTGTGGTGGAATTTTCAGTTTGTATATAAAAAGAGGAAGAAACTTAATTTTGTTCCTTCCTCTTTGTCTTTTTAATTCGGATGGTATCCGGAAGCTTCCAAAATGTTTTGGGCGTTCTGAATGTTCATTAACTCTTGGATACTGACGTCGCTGTTGTTCTTCATGAAGGATTTGACAATCTGCCAACCAATCCAGATTCCGGTTCTGCCCGGTGAATAGTCAGGGAAGAAAGCAGTGAATGGTGCTGGATTGATGTATTTGGCAATCACAAGTGCTTCGGTGGAGAATAGATGCTTGTTTGTGAGCATGTAGTTCCACATCTGAGCTTCGTTGGTTTCGCACCAATCCCATTGTTCTTGGGTGTAACCCATCAGATCAGTATCAGAAACGTCTGGTAACAAAGCTGCTGTCAGATACATGATCTTGCCGTAGTAGATCATGTTACGAAGGAGTTCTTGAGTCTCTGTCTCGGGGTAGACAAATTCGGTTGTAAGCCACCAAAAAATGGCGTCAGAGGTCAACTTCTCTCTTCGTAGGTTGGGGTACAAGTATTCGTATATCCCGTCAATGTATTTGTATTTCTTATAGTCGGCACCTAAGTAATACTCCAAAGAGATGGAAAGTACATTTTCGTTTACAACAATGTATTCTCCGAAACCGGAAAAGTGCGTGTAAACCTTCGGAAGTTTTAATTGAGGAAACAATGTGTTGATGCGTTTGAAAGCACCTGTGAATTGTTTTTCAATGTCTGAAACATCCTTGTACTCCTTCTCGCAGTCGCCATAAATCTCATGGTATGCAGGGTGGGTGAGAAATTTTCTTACCATCTCAGAGTCTGAATACATAGGCTGAATGCCGAGAATGCGGTGAAGATATAGATCTACGAAGTTGCCGTATTTGTCTTTCAGTTTGTTAAGATTGGCATTGACGTTATTGGTGTCCGTGTTGTAAAAGTCAATGTCGAAACGTTGGATTTTCACATCCTCCAGTTTGCTTTTGCTGACGTCTATCGACGGACGGTCATTTCCGCATGAAATCATGCTGAGTGTCAGTAAAAATAAATAAATGACTTGTTTCATATCTTTCTCTTTTTTATGGTAGGTGTTTTCCTTCTCTTTTTTAGAAGTAAAATGAACGATGCGAAGACTTTTAGGCCTCCGCATCGCTATAGGATGAACATGAGGGATTAGTTATACATCTTCTCTCTCTGCTCTTTTATGTTTTCATCCAAAATATAGTCATCGTAGTCCATACGCTTGTCGATGATGCCCTTAGGGGTCAGCTCAATGACACGGTTACAAACTGTCTCGATGAATTCGTGGTCGTGAGACGACATGAGGACGTTTCCTTTAAATACCTTCAATGTGTTATTGAATGCCTGGATAGACTCCAAATCCAAGTGGTTGGTAGGAGAGTCGAGCACCAAAACATTGGCGTTCTTCAGCATCATTCGGGAAATCATGCAACGCATCTTTTCACCTCCGGAGAGTACGGTCGCCTTCTTGTAGATCTCTTCTCCGTTGAAGAGCATACGACCAAGGTATCCGCGTACAAACCATTCGCTTGTGTCTGGCGAGAATTGAGCGAGCCACTCTACCAAGTTCATGTCTGTATTGAAGAAACTCGTGTTGTCTACAGGAAGGTAAGCCGATGTGATGGTGACTCCCCATTCGAATTTTCCTTGGTCAGCTTTCTTGTTTTCGTTGATGATCTCGAAGAAGGCTGTCATGGCACGTGGGTCCTTAGAGATGAATATGATTTTATCGTTTTTCTCTACGTTGAAGTTAACGTTGTCGAACAAAACCTCACCCTCGATGCTGGCCTTCAATCCAGAAACCTCAAGAATACGGTTTCCTGGATCTCTGTCTGGAGTGAAGATGATGCCCGGATATTTTCTTGTAGATGGTTGGATCTCTTCGATGTTCAACTTCTCCAACATCTTCTTTCTGCTGGTTGTCTGCTTCGATTTGGCAACGTTGGCGCTGAATCGGGAGATGAACTCCATGAGTTCCTTCTTCTTTTCCTCTGCCTTCTTGTTCTGTTGTTGTTGCTGACGGAGAGCCAACTGGCTTGATTCGTACCAGAAGCTATAGTTTCCGGCAAACATGTTGATCTTTCCGTAATCGATATCCACGGTGTGTGTACAAACAGAATCGAGGAAGTGACGGTCGTGGGAAACAACGAGCACTGTGTTTTCGAAGTTGGAAAGGTAATTCTCCAGCCACATCACAGTGTCGAGGTCAAGGTCGTTGGTAGGCTCATCCAATAATAGATTGTCTGGCTTGCCGAAAAGGGCTTGAGCCAAAAGTACACGAACCTTCTCCTTACCACTCAACTCTTTCATGAATTTGCTATGGAGGTTCTCTTTAATGCCTAGACCGCTCAAAAGAGAAGCGGCGTCGCTCTCGGCATTCCAGCCGTCCATCTCGGCAAATTTCTCTTCCAATTCTGATGCTCTTAATCCGTCTGCGTCCGAGAAGTCGGTCTTCGCATAGATGGCATCTTTTTCCTGCATGACGTTCCAAAGAGGTTCGTGACCACGAAGTACGGTCTCAATAACGGTACATTCGTCATATTCGAAGTGGTCCTGTTTTAACACGGAAAGACGCTCGCCTGAACCGATGGAGATGGCACCCTTTGTTGGGTTAAGATCTCCACTGATAACCTTTAAGAAAGTTGATTTTCCAGCACCGTTGGCGCCTATAATTCCGTAGCAGTTGCCGCTAGTGAATTTTAGGTTCACATCTTGAAATAAAATTCTTTTACCAAATTGAACTACAATGTCAGAAGCTGTAATCATAATATGAAATAATCTTTTATATATATTCTGCAAAAGTACACAAAAAGGCTGAGTATTTAGAATGAAAGATGAAAATAGTTGGTGATGTAGGTCAGCTAATAGTTTTCGGTTGATGATAAAATAACAAGGCTGCGCCAAACGAATGACGCAGCCTTGTTATTTTCCTTTATACTTTGATTAGAATGTGTATTGGAATCCGATAGCAAGAGGACTAGGTTCGTTGAATCCAAAACCGAACTGGGACGAAGTCTCTTCTGTTGTGGTATTGATAGCATCTGAAGTTGTTTTGTCGAATTCGTAATGCAATCTGAACCAATTGATCTCTGCATTGAAAGATAGATGATCTGTAATGAAATAGGCAAGTTCAGGCGTGATGCCAACTCTGAATTTGAATTCATCTGGTGCATCAGAAGAGAAATCTCCAAAAGTTGTAGAATTATCTATCGTTCCTGATCTCCAAATGAAATCAGTTCCAAATTTTGGATCAGCGGATAGGTGGGGTTGGTATAGCGACAAGAATCCCCAGATTCAAGAATAAAGTTTGGCAAGCCTGTACATGAAAAACTTCACGTCTGCCACGCCCCTGAACTGTGTTCGGAAAG
>JALNVE010000247.1 GCA_023227695.1 Paludibacteraceae bacterium | reverse complement strand
TATCTCGGTTGGCAGTACTACTTCTGCCAACGCTATTAGTTGTTTTGTTTCCATGGTATAGAAACGTTGATACTTGGTTTTTTATGATATTTCTTTCCCCACTAAATTTCTACTGACCCTAAAAGAGGTGACAAATATATCTGACGATGATTCTCCAAATTTTGAAATTTCAGTTTTCCCAAATCCAACATCAGATTTTGTTACTGTACAGAAAAATGATGCATGTGGAAATCTTAAGTGTGAATTGTATTCTATGAATGGTTCTGTTTTGAAATCCAAAACATTAAAAGGAAAAAAGGAACAAATCAGCATGCAGTCTTATGAACAAGGTACTTATCTGTTGAAAATATCAGATAATACAGGTGTGGAAAGAATATTTAAAATAGTAAAAACAAAATAAAAATGAAAAAGAAGTTTTTGTCTCTGTTTGCCTTCGTTATGATGGCAATTACATTGTGTGCTCAGGCACCAGAAAAATTCAGCTATCAAGCTGTAGTTCGTAATAATTCAGGTCAACTTTTGATAGATAAACCAATTGACTTGAAGATTCAAATTGCAAGAGATTTAAATGTGTCAGAAGTTGTCTATTCTGAGACTCAACAGATAAAAACAAACGGAAACGGTTTGTTGAGTATAGGTATCGGTGAAGGTGTTTCTGATTTTGATTTCACTTCTATCGATTGGTCAAAGGGTCCTTTTTATATGAAGAGTTTAATTGTATCAGGTTCTGATTCAATTACAATTACTCAGCAGTTATTGAGTGTGCCATTTGCTTTATATGCCAAAACAGCAGGAAACTCAGTTTCTAAGAGTTATGTAGATTCTTTGTATAACGTTGTTGCAGCAATGGCAAAGAATGCAGACGAGAAAGCAGATAAATGCTGCAAATGTGGTGAACAAGATTCTATTGCCAACTTCGTTGCTTTTGGTGGTACTGATTCAAAGGAAGCTTGGTATAGCTATGATGGTAAAAAATGGTTTACAGCTTCTATTCCGGATTCTCTTAATAACTTTGGTTTCTGTGTTTGGTTGAATAACCGTTATTATGCTAAGTCAGTAGGAAAGTCTGGTTTTGAAAAGGGGCATGTCCTCTATAGTGAAGATGGTATCCATTGGAATAAATGTAATGGCATAAAATCGACAGATGGACCTACGAAACTTTTGTATAATGGTGAAAAATATTTATTGACAACACTATCTAATGCTCCTTTTTATGAGAGTGTAGATGGTATTAATTTTACTCCTGTAGATAATGAAAATCTTGTGATGTTGGATTGTTATTCAGCTGCATATGGTAATGGTAAATATCTATTCTTGGATTGGAACAATACAGACATTTCTATCGTTTCTTCTACAGATTTGAATACTTTTTCATATAGCTATTCTGAAACAACAAGACAACGTAGAGATTTACAGTTTATTTATAACAAATTCTATTATTCTCCAACAGGAACAAATTATGTATACGCTTCTGAAGATGGTGTAGATTGGGAAAAAATAACAACATATTCAGAAAATGTTGATTTTTCAGAGTTTTCAGTTGGAAAGAATGGAACAACTTTGATGTGTGATAGATATACAACTAGAGCTATTAAAACGACTGATGGTATAAACTGGATTCCATTTACTGCTCCATGTACAACAGGAGAGACCGTCTCTATTCAGGTAGATGGCGTTTGGTATTTCCCTAGTGCTGAAGATGCATCTATCTATATCTCATCAGATTTGGCAAACTACGAGAAAATAGAGTTGCCCGCTGGTGTCAGTAACAGAGTTGAAGGATTGTGTAGTAGAAAAGAGGGCGTAATTCGTTACTAATCTAATTCTAAATAAAAATAGAAGAGGATGGCTTTGGGGTCATCCTCTTTTTTGTTTGTAGATAGGCGGTTTTTAGAAATAATTTCAGCAAATTCGTATCTGAAAAACTTAATAGAAACAGTTATGAAAAAACTTTTGATCGTATTGTTAATGGCAATTTCTGTAAATGCCTTGGCTCAGGGAAAACAAAATGATACAAAATCTAATGGTAAGGCTAAAACAGAGGTGAAGGTAAAGTCAAAGCAGGAGAGCGTCCAATCCGTTTATAAATTTCTTAAAGAAGCTGGCGTCTATTACATTGCAACCATTGACGGAGACAGACCACAGTTGCGTCCGTTCGGAAGCCTGAATATTTACGACGGAGAACTGGAGATTCAAACTGGTCATGTCAAAAATGTAGATCATCAGATTCAGAAGAATCCGAATGTCTGTATCGTTGCGTTGAAAGGTCACGATTGGATTAGAATTGATGCGACGCTAAAAGAGGATACTCGTATCAAGGCAAAAGAGGCAATGCTAGAAACTATGCCACAATTGAAAAGCATGTACAAGGCTGATGATGCCAATACGGCTGTTTATATGCTTACCAAAGTTCAAGCCAAGAACATGACTACAGGTGAAGTTTACGAGTGGTAGTCTTATTCGACGATTAAGGTTAAGTGTCTGTATTTGTCTTTGAAAAAGGAGATAAATGCAGACTCGTTTTCTTTTATATAGAATCCTTTTATGTTGTTCTCCTTCCTTGCGTTGTAAATAACTCTTTCGCAGTTCTCTTTTGAGGCAATGATTAAAATAGAATCGCTTTGTTGCTGTTCTTTAATGGCATTTGAAAAATTGATGTTGAGATGGATCACAGAATCCGGTAAGGCAAGTCTTGACCCTAAAGTAGAGTAAAGCGAACTGTCAGGTATAATAACTCTTTTGATTTTTCTTTGTGCATATAACGAGTCTGTTATTGCAGCAATCTTCAATGTATCCGTATTTTCTAACGACGGAATGTAGGCAGTATAATTCAGTCCAAGTTCGTTGATGTTATCCGTGATTTTACCGTTAAGAGCATCACGCACGTAAAAGTCTGTTATGATGAATCCGAAAAGGATAAATAACAGTAGCATTGGTATGAAACGGATAGGATTGGGTTTCTCATTTTCGAAACCTGTCTTCTCGTCTTCTAACTCGTCTTCAATCGACTCGTCCAATTCTACTGGTATCTCCTTTTCGTCCATATTCACTCTAATTTATACGGGTGATGTGTGCGCCGAGTGCATTCAGGCGTTCGTCAATATTTTCGTATCCACGGTCTATCTGTTCGATGTTGCTGATGGTGCTGGTGCCATTGGCGCTCATGGCGGCAATGAGTAGTGCAATTCCTGCACGTATATCAGGTGAGGTCATGTTGGATGGACGAAGCATCGTCTTTCTCTCCAATCCGATGACAGTTGCACGGTGAGGGTCGCAAAGGATAATCTGAGCACCCATGTCAATCAACTTATCTACGAAAAACAGACGGCTCTCAAACATCTTTTGGTGAATCAATACACTTCCTCTGGCTTGTGTGGCAACAACTAGGAATACACTCAGAAGGTCTGGAGTAAGACCTGGCCAAGGTGCGTCGGCAATCGTCATGATGGAACCGTCGATGAATGTATCGATAGTGTATAAATGTTGTTTAGGAATGAAGATGTCATCACCTTTTTCTTCCAATTTTATTCCTAGTTTGCGGAATGCGTCAGGAATTAGTCCTAACTCACGGATAGCTACATTCTTAATTAAAATTTCTGATTCGGTCATGGCAGCCATTCCGATGAAACTGCCGATCTCAATCATATCAGGTAGGATCTTATGATTGCAGCCTGATAGGCTCTTAACACCCTCAATGGAAAGGAGGTTGGAACTGATGCCGCTGATTTTTGCTCCCATCTTGTTTAGCATCTTGCAGAGCTGTTGAATGTAAGGCTCACATGCAGCGTTGTAGATCGTTGTAGTGCCTTCTGCCAAGACAGCTGCCATGATGATGTTGGCGGTTCCTGTTACGGAAGCCTCGTCGAGGAGCATGTAGGTACCCTTCAATCCTTTCGAGTTGATGCTGTATTGTTTAAGGTCTGGCTCGTAGTTGAACTCAGCTCCGAGCTTTTGGATCCCCAAGAAGTGGGTGTCCAAGCGACGACGACCAATCTTATCACCTCCTGGCTGGGGAATGATCGCATATCCAAATCTTGCGGTCATTGGTCCTACCAACATGACAGAACCACGAAGGGCGGCACATCTTTTATGGAACTCCTCCGTTTTGAGAAAGTCAATGTTGACATCTTTCGCAGTGAAAGAGAAGGTTCCGGTTCCTTTCTTGGATACGCTCACGCCCATGTCTCTCAATAGGTCGATGAGGTTGTTCACATCCAAAATATTTGGAACGTTATGTATTGTGATTTCTTCGGAAGACAATAGAGTAGCGCATATAACCTGAAGAGCCTCGTTTTTAGCTCCTTGAGGGTGAATCTCGCCTTTTAATGAATGCCCACCTTCAATAACGAATTTAGCCATGTGTCAATTAAATTGATTTATGTTTCGAAGATACGTATTTTATGGTTAGATTAAAAAAGTCAGACATGAAAAATTTAACTTTTACGAACACGGTTCTTTCATAGTAGAATCGGACTCTTTAAAAGGAATATTAAAACATATTGAAATTCCGGGTTTTCTTCTCCGAAATCTTAACAACACTTCAATTGACAAGGTCACAATAATTCGAAATGATTCACTTCAAATAGACGGGATGGTTTATTTTACTTTTGAACCCACAAGACAAATTAAAACAAGTGACTTCACCAATTTTGGGGTTTTCAAAAAAAAGAAAATTATAGACTTGAAAACTGTACAATGAAAGAAACACAAACGCATAACATGAAAAATACAAAATTGGGGTTTAATAGGTTATTCAAAGAGTGTGGCTCGCATCAAGTGCCGTGTAACTTGACAGGAAAACGCTCCGTACTCCCCTACTTTGCATATTGCCACCGCTATCGCCATATCATTGTTCTTTTTTAAATGCTGGATTCAAGCGGACAATGCAACCTCATTTAAATCCAAGTTTGTCAATTGTTTAAATTTTTGTAAAGGAGTCATATACCCTAATCTTTTCCTCGGTCTCGAGTTTAAGATGTTT
>JALNVE010000246.1 GCA_023227695.1 Paludibacteraceae bacterium | reverse complement strand
TGGTGAGCGAAGAACTTACCGCTACGTCCGTAACCAGACTGGATCTCATCCAAAATCAAGACAGTGTTAGTCTCTGTACAAACAGCACGCAAGTCACGTATAAATTGGTCGTCAGGAATCTGAATACCTCCAACACCCTGGATACCCTCAATGATAACTGAAGAAACATCGCCCTTCTGCAATTCCTCGCGAACAGCCTTAATGTCATTAAACTCAACGAACGTAACATCCAAACCTTCATTTATTGGAGCAATATACTTAGGAATATCAGTAACGCGAACAGCTGCAGAAGTTCTTCCGTGGAAAGACTTCTTGAAAGAGACAACACGTCGACGGTTATTATAGAAAGATGCTAATTTCAATGCGTTCTCATTGGCCTCAGCACCAGAATTAATCAAGAACAAAGAGTAATCATCATATCCGCAGATCTTACCCAACTTAGTGGCCAAATCTCTTTGCAACATGTTGATGACTGAATTCGAATAGAAGCCCAATTTTGCGGCTTGCTCGCTGATTGCCTTCACATACTTAGGGTGTGCATGTCCAACTGAAACAACAGCATGACCACCATAAAGATCCAAATACTCCTGACCTTTATCATCCCAAACATGGCAACCTTTTCCCTTTACGACATTAACATCGAACAAGGGGTAAACGTCGAATAATTTCATATCCTATCTGTTTTTATTGAATTACAAATTTAGAAACCACTTGGTTTCAACTTCAATCCCATCTTCTCGTCCAAACCAAACATCAAATTGAAGTTTTGGACAGCCTGACCCGAAGCTCCCTTCAACAAATTATCAATCATAGAGATAATCAACACTTTATCGCCGTGTTTCTCTACATGGACAATTCCTTTATTGGTATTGACAACCTGCTTCAAATCTGGGTTGGCATCCATTACAAATGTAAAAGCAGCATCCTTGTAGAAATCTTTGTAAAGTTTCTTGATTTCCTCCTCTTCCAAAGAGCATTCAGTATAAGAAGAGACATAGATACCTCTTGCAAAATCACCTCTTACAGGAAGGAAGTTGATGGCTTTATCAAATCCCAGTTGCAACTGACGCATTGTCTGCGTAATCTCCAAAAGATGTTGATGTGTAAATGCCTTGTAGATGGATATATTGTTGTTTCTCCAGCTGAAATGAGAAGTAGCACCAGGCTTTACTCCAGCTCCTGTTGAACCAGTGATACCGTTAGTGTGAACTTCGCCCTTGATCAATCCGTTGGCAGCCAAAGGCAAAAGACCTATCTGAATAGCTGTTGCAAAGCAACCTGGGTTGGCCAAACGTGTAGCTTTACGGATACGCTCACGATTTACCTCAGGCAATCCGTATACAAAACCGCAGCTCTCATTTCGATAATCTTGAGAAAGGTCGATAATCTTGACAGATGCTGGAATTTCGCTCTCGTGTGCCTCCAAGAACTTCTTGCTATCTCCATGACCTGAGCAGATAAACAAAGCATCTATGTCATTGAAAGTAAGTTGATCTGTAAAAGTAAGCTCAGTCTCTCCGAAAAGACCTTCATGAACATCATAAAGTTTGTTTCCTGCATTACTGCTACTGTTTACAAATGCGATTTCCACCTCAGGGTGGTTCAAAAGAATACGAAGCATTTCTCCGGCAGTATATCCTGCACCTCCAATAATTCCGACTCTTATCATTTTTTTATACTAATTTATTCTATTCAAAAAACAACCGTACAGAAGAGGAAAAACTCATTACTCAAGTCTTCTTCTCCTTTCAAAATACAAAGTTATAAATTAAAGTTTAGTTATCAGAAACATAAACTCTTTATTTCCTTTTCATTGTTCGAAGAATATTTTTGTCTTCGTCTGATACCCTGTAGGACTCTATCATCTTACGAATAGCCTTGTTGTAAGTATCATCATCCAAATGATTGTTCTTCATAAAAGCCATTGTCTTCTCCGGATATTTTGCAAATGCCGTTGCAACCGCCCAAGCCACAGCCATCTTCAGGTAATAACCGTCATGATGCATATTGTCCAAAATCTCCAGCACACGGTCAATGTATTTATCGTTCAAGAAATGGGACATCAACATAATAGCCACCATACGAAGTTCGTACTCCTCTTTCGAGTCCAAGTATTGCATCAAGAAGTCATATACCTCATCCTGATGTTTATCCGCAATCTTAAACGTAAGACAAAAGCTGTCGTTAACAGACCAGTTGTTTATCTTCGGGATGAAGCGCCGTGCATAATCCAGAACCTCCACTACATCGACCCTCTTCACGTATCCGAGCGTCATGCCCTGAAGCATGATCTCCTCAAAGGTCTCGTCGGAAGCGTTCGAGAGATAAGTACGCCAATCGCCGGCTGCCAACTCTTTCGCCAATTCGCGAAGATGCGGCAGGCGCACGCCTAACATCGGCGGAGTACAGTGGGGCACTAAGGCCGACGAAAACTCGGAGTATTTTTTGTCTCTCAGAGACTCTAAGCGAGAGTAAATTTCTTGATTGGTCATGATCGACTGTTTTTTGCAGCTATGCTGCAACTAATTAGCAAAAAGGCTTTGCCTAAGCAAAGCCTTCCTATTTTAAGCTGTCTTCGACAGACTATTCGTTTTTTAGATAATTCTCAGCAAATTCGTTAGAGATATAGTTCTCATACGTTGTACAAACGTACGAAGAGAAATCTACAGCACATTTTACAATCTTATCCCAAGTCTCTTCAGGCACTGTACCGTTAACAAGATCTTCACGTTTCACATCATATTTCAACAGACCGTAAATGATTCCTGCATTGAAATTATCGCCAGCACCTACTGTACTTACTGGATTGATAGGATTAGCCTTGTACTCTTTCCTAAAGCCCTTACTGTAAGCAATAGCACCTTTATCACCACGTGTATAAAGGAAGTTCTTTGTATAGAACTCAACGTGCTCCTTATAATTTAAATCAGGATCCTGATCATTGAAGATGTTCATGAAATCTTCGTCAGAACCCTTGATGATATCTGCAAATTCAAAGTTATCCAAGATTGAAGGCATCAAGAAACGAACCTCAGGAACGTGTGTCTTACGGAAGTTGACATCGTAATAGATGATCGCCTTACGGTCTCTTGCAAATTCGAGTAATTCAACCACCTTATCGTGTAAAACCGGATTCAAAGCAAAGAACGAGCCAATCACCACAATATCATCTTCATCGATACGAGGCATGATATAATCCAAACGTTCTGCAGGATAATCCTTATAAAAAAGATAATCAGCATTTTGCTTTTCGTTCAAGAAAGCCAATGCCAAAGCCGTTTTTCCTGAGAATGAGTATATATACTTTGTATAGACATGGTTCTCTTCAAGGAAATTCATGATGATTTTACCTATACGGTCATCACCGATTTCACTGATGAAGATTGGCTCATACTTCATTCGTCCGAGAGAAATCAAAGCGTTGTAGACAGAACCACCAGGTCTGCCACTCGTTGGTTGATTATTCTCGAAGATGATATCAAATACAGTCTCTCCTATACCTATAATTTTACGCATAAATTGTATTTCATATTACTCTTTACCATACACTAGGTCGTCCATCAAGAACTGCTTTAGAATGCCTTTCCACACTTCCGGAGCAAAACCTGATTTATTATTTCCGCCAATCAAAAAGACCTCATTTGTTTCCTCGTTAAATAAAATCGTGCTGAAAGCTCTAGCATCATTTGCATTAGGGAAAATCTTATGACTATCAAATCCCCAATTGATTCCGGAATTGATCGATTTATAAGCAGAGCTCTGAATATTTCCTTCAGCATCTTCACCACCTATCACACACAAACTCTTTCCATACTGATAAGCCATCATTCCCTTACGGAATTCGAACGGACTCTTTTCGTTAGAAAGATCCAATAGATTACCATCAACATCCAAAGCCCAAACAATAGTTCCGCCATCCTCGTTTTTGGTAAAAAGATAACCAACCATAGTAGAACCAGAAGTACAAACAGCAATCTCCATATCTTCCGGATTGAAAGAAGAAGGGATTTCTGAATCAAGTGTGTAAGATATCGCTCCTGAATAAATATAGCATAAATAATATTTATCATCTTCATCCTTTGCAATTACCCAAAACTTGCCACCCAACATAAATAGAGGTCTTGCTAACGTGAAACCTACTGGCATCAAAAAAGAACTAGATGCAAATGACAATCCTGAAGTATATACGTACAATCCATTGGTTGTATTGACAACAAGCGAACCATTCCTTTCGGTTAGCGTACTCCAGTCTGCACCTGGTAATACAATACTGCCTAACTCTGTCCAAGTCTTACAATCAGTTGAAGTCAATGCATAATTCTCGCCAGCCTCATTCGAATAGAAATAATAATAGGTTTTATTATAATAGACTGCCTTCTGAGAAGTTACTGTTCCATGAACAGAAAGAGAAGACAATTTCTCCCATTCATAAGCCTCAACATCATATTTGTGAACTCTTATCTCTACTGAATAATCCTTGAATGAAGCAGAATCTAAAGAGATAGAACGAAATTTAATCGGTTTTGTGAAATTCAATTTGAATGAAGTGTCGTTAGGATAATTCTTCCAAGTCCCTGCACTATCATATTGCATTATTGAATATCCCGAATAACCATAAAATACAGGATGTATAGCTTCCAAATTTGCACCAAATGAAAGTGAATCGTAATTATAAATACGACATTCAACATCATTAATAATAAAGGTTTTGGATACTCCTTCAATAGTCATTGAACTCACACGAGGGTCATCATTGTTATATGGCACTACTTCTTCATCGTCATCATCACTACAAGAAGTAAATGTTCCAAACGTCAAAGGGAGAAGTACTAATGACAACCACAAAAATCTATTCTTCATATTCTTTTATTATTTCATTACCAAATGGATGCAAAAATAGAAACAATTCGCGTTCCTACCAAAATCGAAATATGAATTATTCATAAAGTAACATTCTTTGTTCGTTTTTCGTTAAATATATCTT
>JALNVE010000245.1 GCA_023227695.1 Paludibacteraceae bacterium | reverse complement strand
TTTAAGGAGAGAACTAATGTTCTCTCCTTTTTTTTATGGTTTTGATTTTAATGGATCAAATATGAACCCCTTTGTTAGGTTAATTTGGAATTAAGATCCCAAATAGGTACTCTTGATCAGGGTTTTGTGAATCTTCAACCTAAATAAAACGAATAGGTAGGTCAACAAGTGGACGGAACATTCACTATCTGCGCAATCTGCGAGATTTGTGGTTTCTACTTTTTTTATTTATAGTAAAATATAATTATAGGTTAAAAGCTTTCCTCGCATTTTTTTTCTCTTGATTCATTTTATGTAATGAATAATAAAATGGATTATTTTACATTGTTCGTTTTTGAAATGAAAAGTAATGTTGTGTCTCATTTTTTCTATAAACATTTTTTTTTTTAGGGAAAAAAACACTTACTTAGCAGTCGATTTTCAAAAGATTACACCGATTTATTAATTATATAAAAATAGTATCATATGAAGAAAAGATTTTTACTCGCTTTGGCAGCTCTTTCTTTTTGCGGATTTGTTTCTGCGGAAGAGTACTGGATCATTAAAGATGGTCAGTTAAATGATAAGATTTCTCAGAAACCTTATACTCCCGATTTAACGGTATTTGACACCATTATAGGTGGAGTAGAAGCTCCTGATGGTACTGCTTGCGCTAAATATGTACATAATGCAGCAGCCTATAAGGATGTTCGTTTTGATTTAAGTAAAGATCCTTTGGATCTGAATAAAACATGGATTATGCATATTGAGTATAGTATTCCAACTGCATCTGATTCTGTAAATTATAATACATATGCAGGATATAAAGAGGTAAGCTTAAATGATGGAACTAAGGCTGCTTTTAGATTTGGATTTGATTCTGAGTTGGATTCTATGAATGTTGATGCTATGCATGGTTATTGCGCTATTCAAGGTGCTGTTGATGCTATAGAATCTAAAGGTGCATGGATGACAAGGGATCTATATGTTTTCTCAACTCCAAGTTCTCAGGTTATTAATAGTTTTGTAATGTCTTACGCTAGAGAGGTGTTGACTAATGATATTTCAGAAGAACCTGTATATATAAAGAATTTGAGTTTCGTTTCAGGTGCTACCAAACCGTTCTATGCTGAAGATTTCTCTCCGATGGGTATTTCTGTTACAGCAGATGGTTCTGGAGCTGAAGTAGCATTTGCTCAAGAACAATGGCATGGTGGTATCGTTCCTTCAAAATCTGCAGATGAAACTAAAAAATTGAATTTGTTGTGTGCTCGTGTATGGGATAAACCATATGATGCATCAAAAATATTTGCAGCGGAAATTAATCATGCAGCAAAAGTGGTGTCTAAAAATGTTGTTTTAGGTGATATTGCTGTTCCAGAAGGTTATGATTGTGATAAGATTCAGGTTAGAATGTTGGTTAAGTATTGTGCTTTAGGAACTGCTACAGATGATGCAGCATGGGCTCTTGAAGATGCAGATAGAAGTTATAATATTTCAGCATTTTTTGATAATGATTCGACATTGACTCAATTGAATTCAGATAGTTTAAAAGGTGCTTGGAATTGGGTGACTGCTAAAGTTGATGTGCCTAATGGAGCAAAATCAATTTCAATAAATTTAGGAAAGAAAGTGTCTTTTGCATATTATGTTGATCAGATTTATTTGGAAAAACCAGCAGAATGTCTTGTAGGTGTTGATGAGGTTAACAGTGATTTGACAGCTGTTGCTGTTTATCCAAATCCTGTAACTGATGTTGTTTATGCTGCAGAGAATGCTTCTAAAATGGAAGTTATATCTTTGACAGGTGCTGTTACGGCTTCTGCTAATGGAAGTTCAGTAAATGTATCTGGTCTTGCTGCTGGAACCTATATCGTAAAGGTTTACACTACAAATGGTGTTGCAACACAAACTATCATTAAAAAGTAATTTTTTGTATTGATGATATATAGGAGGGAATGGCTTGCCATTCCCTCTTTTTTGTTTAAGTTGACTTTTGTTGTGATATGAAGAGATATTCTGCTTTCGTTAGATATTTGATCGCTTTCTTGGCATTGCTATTTCTTACTTATCTGATTTGGAGTAAGGATTTTTCACAATGTGTAGGAATGATGTCTTTTTCGTTTGCAGAATATTATTCTTTTCTTTTTCCTGTTTTTTTCTTGGTGCCTGTCAATTGGTTGCTGGAAGCTGTACGTTGGCGGGTTTTATTATCTAAGGTTCAAACAATATCACTGAAGGATGCTTCTCTGTCCGTTCTTATGGGGCTCTCTACTGCCATCATGACTCCGGCTCAATTGGGAGAGTTTGCCGGACGTCTCATTCTTGTAAGCTCCTCTTGCCGTAAAAAGGCAGCTTTTTTATGGTCTTTGGGTGGTATAATGTTGACAGTTGCTATCCTTTTATGGGGATTGCCAGCTGTTGCCTATTATGTGCATCATTGGTTGGTGTTGGATGCTTTGTTTGAAAAAAAATGGACGTATGCCATTTTGTTGGGAATCTTGTTCCTCGTTGTTTTTGTTTTGATGCTTGGCGTGTCTCGATTTTATGAACAAAAGATTCAGAAGGTAAAGGATTTATTATCTACTATCTCGTTAAAAGATATGCTTAATCTATTTCTTTTGTCTATGTTACGCTGTTTTGTCTTTTCTTTTCAGCTGGTTTTGATGTTGAAGTTTTATGGACTGACGGAATCTTGGTTGGTTATGTTTGTTTGTGTCTATGTCTCTTATCTGATTATTACCTTTATTCCTTCCTTTTTTTTCTCTGATGCCGTGGTAAGAAGTTCTGTGGCAGTGTTGGTTTTTTCTCCTTTTGCAGATTCTTCATTAGTTGTAGTATCAGCTTCTATCTCCTTGTGGATTCTGAATGTCGCAATTCCTACATTTGTAGGTGCATTGTTGGTATTGTTTTACTCTAAAAAAGATTGCTGATTTGATTGAGGAATGAATTGGCGTTCCGGTTTTTTTCTTCCCATCTTTTTGTGTGGTTTTAAACTTAAAGGTTCTTGTTGTGATAGAACCTATTTATTTGTACTTTTGTCTATATAAAGAAAATATTATATGCAGAAAATAGAATGGAAAACAATCAAAGAATACGAAGACATTAAATTCGAATTCTTTGAGGGTATAGCAAAAATAACAATCAACAGAGAACAGGTAAGAAACGCATTCCGTCCACAGACAAACGAAGAGATGTTGGACGCAATGAGCATTTGTCGCGAACGCAGTGAGATAGGTGTAGTCATCCTTACTGGAGCTGCCGATAAAGCTTTCTGTTCTGGAGGTGATCAAAAAGTAAAGGGTAGAGGCGGTTATGTCGATACCAATGGTATACCTCGTCTAAATGTTTTGGATCTTCATAAGGCCATTCGTTCATTGCCAAAACCAGTTATTGCCATGGTCAATGGCTTCGCTATAGGTGGCGGACATGTTCTTCATCTTGTCTGCGATTTGACCATTGCTTCTGAAAACGCAATTTTCGGTCAAACGGGTCCTAAAGTAGGTAGCTTCGATGCAGGTTTCGGCTCATCCTATTTAGCACGTTGTGTAGGCCAAAAAAAGGCTCGTGAAATTTGGTTCCTTTGCCGTCAGTACTCCGCAAAAGAGGCCGAGGCAATGGGCATGGTGAACAAGGTTGTTCCATTCGATCAACTTGAAACAGAAACAATAGAGTGGTGCAAAACCATCCTAGAGCGTAGCCCTTTAGCCATTCGTATGATTAAACGCGGTCTTAACGCCGAATTAGACGGTGAACATGGTCTAATGGAATTTGCTGGTGATGCCACACTAATGTACTATTTAATGGATGAAGCTCAAGAGGGCAAGAATGCCTTCCTTGAAAAACGCAAACCCAACTTCAAGCAATTTCCTAAATTTCCATGAAAAGTGGCGCTTTGGATGGCGTAAAGAACCGTTTCTCCGTTCATGCTAGGCACGAGTGCGTTTAAAACAGTTTAGCTAGATAGTGCGTTACTTTTGGAAAAAAGCACTCACAGCTTCTTAGACTCTTCTCTGCTGGGCTTTCAGTACGAAATAAGGAATTCTAGCTGTAGGGAATAAGTAGGGCCTGTCCGGCGAAGACATGATAAATGTTTTATAATAAGAACAAAACAAAGATTATTCTTTTACAATGTTATTTTAAGCTACGTTGTTTGGAAACGTAGTGATTATAACAGTGTTTATAATAAAAAAATATGCTCCATTCATCCTATTCCAAGTACATCTTGGATTTTAATAAACCAAGTTGGACCTCCCGTGGTGTACTAACCCAAAAGGAAACTTACTTCATTCGAGTAGTTGATGCCGCCAAACCTTTCTTAGTAGGCATTGGAGAATGCTCCGTTTTTCGTGGTTTAGGAGCCGATGACGTTCCTGAATATGAAAAGAAGTTAGCTGAGGTCTGCTGGAATATCGAAGAATACAAAGACTGTTATAAAGAGAAGCTCAAAGAGTATCCCTCTATTATATTTGGTTTAGAGACGGCTTTTGCCGATTTGGAGAACGAAGCTAAAATGACTCCATTTCCATCAGATTTTACCGAAGGTAAAGGATTTATAAAGATTAATGGCTTAATTTGGATGGACTCTCAAGAAGAGATGAAAAAGCAAATCGATGCCAAAATTGATGCAGGTTTCTCTTGTGTCAAGATGAAAATCGGTGCCTTAGATTTTGATTCGGAGGTAGCGCTGCTTCGTTCTTTGCGTAAACGCTATTCAAAGGAGAATCTACAACTTCGTGTAGATGCCAACGGCGCCTTCTCTATAGACGAGGCGATGCCCAAATTAGAGACTTTGTCTAAACTGGATGTTCACTCAATAGAGCAACCTATCAAGGCAGGACAGCGTGCTGCTATGGCTGATTTGTGCAAGAATACTCCGCTTCCGATCGCTTTGGATGAAGAGTTGATAGGTATATTCGACAAGAAGGATAAACAATCTCTTTTAGAGGAAATAAAACCACAGTACCTTGTTCTGAAACCAAGCTTGCACGGCGGCTTTTGCGGAA
>JALNVE010000244.1 GCA_023227695.1 Paludibacteraceae bacterium | reverse complement strand
GAAAGACTAAGGCTCTTGACGATATCTCGAAAAGAGCCTTATCTTTTGTTACGTCCTATTTTGGGTTTCTTACCCAAAAATATCAAGTATTATGAACTGGCTCTTTTGCATAAATCGTCAGCAATAAAAGCAGAAGATGGCCACTATCTGAACAACGAACGACTGGAATTCTTAGGTGATGCCTTGTTGGATGCCATTGTTGCTGACATTCTATACCATAAATTCACAGGTAAAAGAGAAGGATTCCTCACCAACACCCGATCCAAAGTTGTACAAAGAGAGACGCTGAACCGCGTCGCCGTTGAACTCGGTATAGACCGAATTATGGTATTCCCTAACCTGAAAAACCACACGCACAATCTTAATATATATGGCAACGCCTTCGAAGCGTTAGTCGGTGCCATATATCTTGATTTCGGTTACGAAAGGTGCAAATGGTTTATTGAAGAGATGGTTTTAGGCAAATGTTTGGATCTAAACAAACTTGCCAACAGGGAGGTCAATTTCAAGTCCAAACTCATTGAATGGAGTCAAAAGTATAAAGCAGATCTCATATTCGACCTTATTGAGGAGAGTACTGATGAAGAAAACAATCCTGTTTTCCAAACCCAAATTCTGATTAACGGTATTTGTGCAGGAAAAGGAACAGGATATTCTAAGAAAGAATCTCAACAGAATGCAGCTAAAAAGGCTCTTAAGAATGTAAATAAAGATAGAACCACATTCTTGAAAAAAGACGAAACAAATGAAAGTGAAGAGGATGCAGTGTCAGATTTTTCATCTGACTATCTTCAGAATGAAGATCAGACAACCTCTTTAGAGGAGGCTTAAACCAGCAGCTCCCGCAATAATAATAACGTTATGGAATATAGTCATTTAGGTAATTTGGTTTTTGAGAATGCCCAGAAATTTGGACAGAAGGTTGCTCTACGTTATAAAAACACTGAAAGCAACAAGTGGGAAGATATAACATGGGTAGACCTTCGAGACAAAGTTAAACAGGCAGCCTACTCTCTTATCGAAATTGGCACAAAAGAGAACGATAAAGTTGGCATATTCTCTCAGAATATGGCGGAAATTGTGGAAGTTGATCTAGCTTTACAAGCTATCCGATTAACTGCAGTTCCCATGTACGCCACCTCTTCTACTGCCCAAATCGAGTACATCATCAATGACGCAGAAATAGAAGTTATTTTTGTCGGCGAACAGTATCAATACGACAGAGCTCTCGAAGCTTTACGTAACTCAAAGACGCTAAAGAAGATTGTCGCTATAGACAAATCCATAGATTTAAAAGGCGAAGAGGCAGCCATCACCTACGAAGAATTCATGAAGAGAGGTGCTGAATCAGCAACTGCTCCTGAGATTTTCAAAGATAGAATGTCAAGACTTTCTCTTGACGACTTGGCCACTCTCATCTATACATCCGGAACAACAGGTGAGCCTAAAGGCGTTATGCTCTCACATGCTAACTACGCGCAAGCAATAAAGATTCACGATTTACGTCTGACTAATGTTAAAGACAAACTCACCTCTCTTTGTTTCTTGCCACTCAGCCATGTGTTCGAACGTGCTTGGTTATACTACTGCCTACACAAAGGTGTTGAGATCTCCTTCAACTTGGATCCAAAACTCATACAAGACACCCTGAAAGAGGTAAGGCCAAATATGATGTGCGCCGTTCCTCGTTTCTGGGAGAAGGTTTACTCTGGTGTAAACGAAAAAATCGAGACATTCCCTAGTTTCTTGCAGAAACTTACCCTCCACGCTATCAAAGTTGGAGAGAAACGAAATCTCGAATACAAACGTTTCGACAAACCCGTGCCTGCCCTTTTGGAACTTAGATATCAATTTTACAACAAGACGTTGTTCCGTCTTTTGAAAAAAGTTATCGGTATCGAAAACGGCATGCTCTTCCCTTGTGCAGGTTCGCAATTGGCTAACGAGGTCAATATATTCCTACACAGCGTTGGAATCAACATCGTTGTAGGCTACGGATTAACAGAATCAACGGCAACCGTATCTTGCTACAATCCATATAATAAGAATTACGACATAGATTCTGTGGGTGATATTATGCCTGAAGTTCTTGTTAAAATCGGCGAAAACGACGAGATTCTTTTGAAGGGAGGAACCATCACAAAAGGATACTACAAGAAGCCAAAAGCAAACGAAGAGAGCTTTATCGGCGATTGGTTCAGAACGGGCGATGCAGGAAAAATCACTCCTGAAGGCCGTTTGATTATGACCGAGAGAATCAAAGAGCTTTTCAAAACCTCTAATGGTAAATACATTGCGCCTCAACACGTAGAGAACAAACTGGTCATCGACAAGTATATTGAGCAGGTTGCCATCATCGGAGACCAGAGAAAGTTTGTCTCAGCATTGATCATTCCTGCTTATGGCGCGGTTAAGGCTTACGCCGAGGCTAAAAATATCGAATATCGCTCTATGGAGGATCTTCTCAAAAACGAGAATATCATCAATCTCTTCTGGGATAGAATCAATCAATGCCAGAAAGATTTGGCTACATACGAGCAAGTCAAGAAGTTTACTCTTCTTACAAAGCCATTCACTTCTGAAAACGGAGAGTTGACATTGACTCTCAAGTTGAAGAGAAAGGTGATTTATCAAAACTACGCAAACGAGATCGAAGCAATGTATGTATAACTGCTAGTCTCGCAGCAATCTTGATTTGTAAAAATTAAAACATCATAAAAACGACAAAATGATAACGACAGACCAACTAAAGAACTTGTTGGAACGCGAGGATGCGTTGAGGAGGTATCTTTGACATCGATGCAAAGATAGTCCAAATTGAAGAAGAGGAACTCCGGACACAAGCTCCAGGCTTTTGGGACGACCAAAAGGCTGCAGAAGCCCAAATGAAGAAGGTCAAAGACCTTAAAAAATGGGTAGAAGGTTATAACGAGGTCAAAGCTGCATGCGAGGAGCTACAACTTGCAATGGACTTCTTTAAGGACGAAGCTGTCTCTGAAGAGGAGGTTCAGCAGGCTTACGACCATGCCGTAAAAATCACCGAAGATTTGGAGATGCGCAACATGCTTCGTAACGAAGAGGATAAAATGGGCGCCGTTCTTAAAATCGTTGCTGGTGCTGGAGGTACAGAGGCTCAGGACTGGGCCGACATGCTTTTCCGTATGTACCAACGCTGGTGCGAAAATCATGGATACAAAACAGAGATCACGAACTGGCAAGACGGTGATGAAGCAGGAATAAAGACAGTTACCATGCAAATTGAGGGAGATTTTGCATATGGCTACCTCAAGAGCGAAAACGGTGTTCACCGTTTAGTGAGAGTCTCTCCTTTCAATGCTCAAGGCAAACGTATGACCTCTTTCACTTCTGTTTTCATTGTTCCTTTGGTTGACGACAGTATCGAGATCGAAATCAACGCAGCCAACTTGTCTTGGGATACCTTCCGTTCAAGTGGTGCCGGTGGTCAGAACGTAAACAAGGTGGAGACGGGTGTCCGTTTGCACTATAAATACAAAAACGACTTGACTGGTCAGATCGAGGAGATTGTCATTGAAAACACCGAGAGTAGATCTCAATTTGGAAACAAGGACAACGCAATGCGTTTACTTCGTTCACAATTGTACGAATACGAGTTGGAAAAACGAAGAGTTGAGTCAGCAAAAGTCGAGGCAGGAAAGAAGAAGATCGAATGGGGATCACAGATCAGAAGCTACGTCTTCGACGACAGACGTGTGAAAGATCACCGTACAAACTTCCAGACATCCAACGTTCAAGCAGTGATGGATGGTGATATAGACGATTTCATCAAAGCTTACCTAATGGAGTTTGGCGGAGGAACTAAATAACTGATAAAAAGCCGCATACATCAATAAATATTAATCATTTATTGAAAATTTGATGCAAAAAAGTTTTATGTTTTTTATCTTTGATAATTGAAGGGATGGATTTACCATCCCTTTCGCATAGTATATAAGGAAAACTAACTACAAACAATCATGAAAATAAGAAAATTACATCTAGTCTCATTCTTTGTTTCACTCCTAGGACTATCCATTCTCAGCTCTTGCGAAGACGAAGTCCCAAGCATAGATACCACACCTGTTTCGAACAAACAGTTGTTAGGGGGATGGGAAATTTCAGACACTGAATCCTATATTGACGTCAACTGGAAATACGAACCACAAGTTGCAGCAAACGATCTTAGAGGTAAAATGGACGATGCTTTTGAAGAGAAAGCCAAAGGATCTATTTATTTCAAAAACATGATAGCCTATTTCATCAATGATGGAAGAGTAAAAGACAGCAGTTATTATTACATAACCGATTATATCATCCATTACACAAACGCTTATCTTGTGGGATTTTATGCACCATACATGTATGTAAAATTTGATGATAACGGTCAAATGATTCTTTATCTTCGTCGTAAAGAGACATTAGAACTGATTGAAAAAGACGGTACCTTTGACGATTGGATGGGAACTATCCGTGATGTGGTAGACGATGCCCAATGCGAAATCAAATTAATAAGAAACTATATGCCTCTATACACCGAACTTGAGAATTTGTAATGATTCTCAAAAACAGGTGGAGGTGATCAGATAATAATAAATCTCGGACAGAAAAAATGCATCTCGGGTGGTCAGCAAGTAGAAAAGACCTCCACTATCTAGTCATCCGTGAAATCTAGGATAAAAGTAATTGATTCGTAGGGAAAAACGATCTGTGATTAAAGACTTTGCCCATACAGTTTTGCTCATAATCCGATATTCTAGTAGAGAAGCTCCAAAGCAAAAGAGGCTGTGTCAAAAAAATGGACCTATAGGTCAAAATGCAGGCTAAAAACACACCATTTATTCTCTATAGGTCAAAATGCAGGCGGAGACTTGTTCTTAAGTCCCATAAATTCTAGCTTTAGGAGTTGTTCAAAAGAGTATTATGAATAAAAAAAATGTCCAACTTGCAAATCTGCAATAACCAAAAAGAACGGAAAAAGGAATGGTG
>JALNVE010000243.1 GCA_023227695.1 Paludibacteraceae bacterium | reverse complement strand
GCTTTCCGAACACAGTTCAGGGGCGTGGCAGACGTGAAGTTTTTCATGTACAGGCTTGCCAAACTTTATTCTTGAATCTGGGGATTCTTGTCGCTATACCAACCCCACCTATCCGCTGATCCGGTTTTACATCATTCGGGTGTAGGTCTAGGCATATAAACAAAAAGAGGAAGAATAATTTCCTCCTCTTTCATTCGTAAGCTCAGTAAAAACTTACTTAATCTCATCGTTCAATTCTGCACCAGCTTTAAATTTAACAACTTTCTTTGCTGGGATAGTAATTGCTTTCTTAGTTGCTGGATTGATACCCTGACGTTCTGCCTTCTCAACAATAGAGAAAGAGCCGAAACCGATCAAACTAAGTTTGTCGCCTTTTTTCAAAGCAGATGTAGTAGCTTTTACAAACGCATCTAGTGCCTTTTTGCTATCAACTTTACTTAAGCCTGATTCCTCAGCGATAGCATTAATAAGTTCTGTTTTGTTCATAGAATAAATATTTAAAAACAATTAATAAATCTTCAACCATTATATAAAAATCGCAGATTGATCGATGCAAATATAATTGATTATTAAATTTTTCCAAATCCATATTCTACTTTTTTTCACAAAAAATGATATTTAGACATCATTTATGTTTGAAAACACAAAAGATAGCGTTTTTTGCATTATTTTTGTGTAGAAAAATTATCAAAGCAAGGGAGTTAAAGACTATTTTTGATGACGTAAAACTCAGCTTTAGAACTTATATTATAAAACAAATGAATCAAAACAACCCATCTTTTTTGGACACCATTCCGCCGGTAGTCAAAAATCTCATCATAATCAATGCGTTGCTATGGTTGGCGACTGCAGTTCCTCTGCAAAATTTAGGAGTTAATCTCAAAGAAATTTTGGCATTACACTATTGGGATGCAGATACATTCCGTCCACATCAGATAGTCACATATATGTTTCTTCATGGAGGGTTCGACCATCTATTCTTCAACATGTTCGGTCTTTTTATGTTTGGGCGTATATTGGAATACACATGGGGGCCAAAACGTTTCCTTATATATTACATGGTAACAGGTATCGGAGCCGGAATCATCCAAGAGATAACATGGACTTTCGACCCTCAAATTACGGGCATTGCAGCAGAGATAAGCAGAGTTTTGGAATCAGGGGCACAAACCATCCAATATTCAGACGGAACTACTCATTCGGTTAACGAATACATAGGAATGCTCCATAACTTGATCAACAATGCTATAACAATCGGAGCATCAGGTTCCATTTTTGGATTGTTGCTGGCTTTCGGAATGTTATTTCCTAATCAGGCCATCTACCTCATGTTCATTCCAATTCCGATTAAAGCAAAATACTTTGTAATTGGATATGCCGTCATTGAATTAGCATTGGGTGTTGGAAATTTCCAATTCGACAACGTGGCTCACTTCGCTCATCTGGGCGGTATGTTATTCGGTTATTTTCTTGTCAAACAGTGGAAGAAAGGCAACTATCAAAAGTTTTAGAGCATTATGGGCATAAAGGAAGAAATAATAAATTCGTTTAAAACAGGAAGCACGCTCACTAAACTGATTTACATTAACTTAGGACTATTCATCATCGTCGGTCTAGGAAGTGCGATTCTCACATTGTTCAACGTCAGCAACGTTTGGACAACCATCCTTATGTTACCAAGTAAATTCAGTATATTGATAACAAGGCCTTGGAGCATCCTAACCTACATGTTCCTTCATCTGAATTTCATTCACTTGCTGTTCAATATTTTGACGTTCTATTGGTTTGGAAATCTCTTTATGCAGTATTACTCGCAGAAAGAGTTGGTTGGACTTTATATCACAAGCGGCATTCTAGGCGGAGTTCTTTATATGCTAGCCTATTCCATTTTTCCTTATTTCGCAGATAAATATGGAGATTTGACGGGAGCTTCCGCAGCCGTCATGGGAATCATCGTAGCCGTTGCAGTAACAGCTCCAGAACGGCCGATACGGCTGATGTTCATAGGCGACGTGAAATTGAAATGGATTGCCATTGTCGGCATTATCATCAGTCTATTAAATGTAGCTTCCGAAAATGCAGGCGGAAACATCAGTCATATTGGAGGAGCTTTAGGCGGATATCTTTTTGTCTTAGCTTCCAGAAAAGGGAAAGACATCACGGCTTGGGTTAACCGCCCAATTAACTTTTTGGCTAACCTTTTCAACAGAAGTCCGAAGATGAAAGTCACCTATAACAATAGGCCAATGACTGATCAAGAATATAACTACAATAAAAAGCAAGAGGCCGAGAACATAGACAAGATTCTCGACAAAATAAAGAAAAGTGGATATGAGTCTCTTTCAAAAGAAGAAAAGCGGCAACTCTTCAGTGCCAGCGGAAAAAGACAATGAAACTGACATAAAAGAAGAAAGGGAAGAAAAAGGAGGGGAAAAGAAAAGAAAAAAATCTATTTTTTCCATCATTTTCAACCACACCATACTATCGGTCAATATTATTGCCATAGTATTTCTTTTCTGCGCTGATTCTGCAACAACAATCAGCCCAGATAGCTTTATTTTGCCCTCTTATTTCGGATTAGCATTTCCCCTGATCGTTCTTGTCGTACTTGCTTTTTTGATCTTTTGGATTGTCAGACTAAAATGGTACTTTATCATTTCCCTTATCTCTCTGCTTTTCTGCTATAACAGCATTGCAGAAACATTCCCTTTTCATTCAAGTAAAAAAGCTCCAGAAACGAGCATCAAAATAATGAGCTATAATGTTCATCTTTTTGAATTTTATACAGAGAAATCAAGGAACAATGTGCTCATATATCTCACTCAATCAGATGCAGACATCATCTGTCTTCAAGAATTCGGATACAGCACGAATGCAACAAAAAAATTCTTGAAAGAGAAAGAGATCATGAACGCATTAAAGAAAAAGTTTCCATACCATCACATCAACATCAAATTTTTGGAAGGCAGTCGTACATTTGGCGTCGCGACCTTCTCCAAATTTCCCATCAACAAAAGGAAAAGCATCAAATACAATAGTCAGTACAACTCCTCTATCATTTCAGAAGTCAACATTTGGGGCACACCCATCAAAATATACAACTGCCACCTGGAATCAAACAAACTGACAGAAAACGACAAAACCTTAATCAAGAAGTTAAAGAACAACTTCGACAACAACAAAGTGAATGAAGTTGCTAGTCATTTGTCTAAGAAACTGGGTCCATCATACCGATTAAGAGCAAAACAGGCAGAATTGATTGCGGCCGATATAAAAAAATCCAACACTCCAGTTCTTCTATGTGGAGATTTCAACGACGTTCCTATCTCCTACGCATACAACACTATCAAAGGTGATTATCTGACCGACGCTTTCACAGAGTGTGGATACGGATACGGATACACATTCAACGAAAATCTGTTTCGATTCAGGATAGACCATATCATGCACAGCAAAGAATTTGAAGCCTTCGAGTTCAACATTGATTACAAAACCTATTCTGACCACTACCCTATAACCTGTCGCATGATTTTGAAATAAAAGTGGCTGACTCTTTTTATTTTTCAAATTGTTTAATCCATTGTTTTTTTATATATTTGTTGGTTGAAAGGTGGATAAACCGAGAACCACTTTTGTATTAATTATACTCATTATGAGCGAAGAAAAGAAAGAAAATTCATATTCAGCCAGTAGTATCCAAGTACTGGAAGGTTTGGAGGCAGTTCGTAAGCGTCCAGCCATGTATGTTGGAGATATCGGTGTGAAAGGTCTACACCACCTTGTATATGAGGTTGTAGATAACTCCATAGACGAGGCTTTGGCCGGATATTGCAAGCACATCGAAGTTACAATTAACGAGGACAACTCTGTCACCGTTCAAGATGACGGACGTGGTATTCCAGTAGACATGCACGAGAAGGAGCACAAATCTGCTCTTGAAGTTGTCATGACCGTGCTCCACGCTGGAGGAAAATTCGACAAAGGTTCATACAAAGTATCTGGAGGTCTACACGGCGTCGGCGTATCCTGCGTGAACGCCCTTTCAGACATGTTGCACGTTGAGGTTCGCCGTAACGGCAAGACCTACATGCAGGAATACCAGAAAGGAAAACCTATGTTCACTGTAAAAGAGATTGGAACATCCGAACATACAGGAACAACCGTCACTTTCCACCCAGATGAAACCATCTTCAGCGAAGTGGTTTACCACTACGACATTTTGGCCAGCCGTATGAGAGAGCTTGCTTACTTGAACTCTGGCATCAAAATCACGTTGACAGACAAACGAGAGACAAACGAAGACGGATCATTCAAGGGCGAGATTTTCTACTCGGAGAAAGGGTTGAGCGAGTTCGTTCAATATTTAGACTCTTCAAGAGTAAAACTAATCAACGACGTTATCCACCTCTGTACCGACAAATTCGGATCTCCTGTTGAGATCGCCATGACATACAACGATTCTTACAACGAGAACATATTCTCTTACGTGAACAACATCAACACGATCGAAGGTGGTACTCACGTAGCAGGTTTCCGTCGTGGATTAACCCGTACGTTAAAGAAATATGCAGAAGACTCTAAAATTTTAGAGAAGAACAAAATCGAGATAAATGGTGATGACTTCCGCGAGGGATTGACAGCTGTCATCTCTGTTAAGGTTGCCGAGCCACAATTTGAAGGTCAGACAAAAACCAAGTTGGGTAACAACGAGACCATGGGTATCGTTGACCAAGCTGTAGGCGAAGCTTTAGGAAACTATTTGGAAGAACACCGAAAAGAGGCTAAAACAATTGTCGAAAAAGTAATTTTGGCTGCCCGTGCACGTATCGCTGCCCGTAAGGCAAGAGACCTTGTCCAGAGAAAGTCTCCTTTGTCAAGCGGCGGACTTCCTGGCAAATTGGCCGATTGTTCAGACAAGAACCCTGAAAACGGAGAGTTGTTCCTCGTCGAGGGAGATTCTGCAGGTGGATCAGCAAAGCAAGGACGTAACCGTATGTTCCAAGCCAT
>JALNVE010000242.1 GCA_023227695.1 Paludibacteraceae bacterium | reverse complement strand
TCAAAACATCTTAAACTCGAGACCGAGGAAAAGATTAGGGTATATGACTCCTTTACAAAAATTTAAACAATTGACAAACTTGGATTTAAATGAGGTTGCATTGTCCGCTTGAATCCAGCAAAGCTTAAAATTGAAGTAAACGGAAAACTCCCTCAATTCACTATTCATTACATGAGTTGGGCCAACATAGAGAAAAAAGACCCAAACGCACGTATTCTTCTGAAAGCGATAAACGAATCCAACCTTCATAGTTTCGTTACAACCGTTTATACAGAAGATCCTTCTGGCAAACTTTATATACTTCATAACAAGATGGCAACATATCTTAGCAAAGACGCTGAGAATCCTACAGAATTGATGACTCAACTCATAGAATATTGCATGGCAAAAGCTGACATGACAGTCAAAATTTTCCAGGACATGATAAAAAAGAATTGATATTTAGATCTGTTCAATTACGATTTTTTTCTATTTGCCAACAAAAAATCCCCATCAGGAAAACCTGACGGGGATTTTTATTTATGATATCTGAACGATTATCCCATAACAACTACAACATCGTTAGTAGCCTTCATCTTAGCAAAAGGAATAACGTTACCGTCAACCTTCTCACCATTCAAGGTGATGGACTTAACACCCTTCTCCACCTTCTTAGGATTCTCCACCTTGATGTTAACTGTCATTCCACGGAAACGACGAGTAGCAGTAAAGCCTTCCCATTCAGGGATACAAGGATCAATCATCAAGCCATCATAATCAGGACGGATACCCAAAATGTATTGAGCAGCTGTGAAGTAAGCCCAAGATGCAGTACCACTTAACCAAGGACAACGGCTCTGACCTGCACGCATGTTGTAAGTTGAGCAAGTTGTCTGAGCATATACGTAAGGCTCAATTTGACGAACCTCAGCACGCTCATTGTAAGCAGCTGGCAAATAGCTCTTATAGTTCTTGAACGCACGCTTTCCGTGACCAAGAATACAATCTGCCATGATACCCCAACCTTGTGTGTGCTGGAATACTGCAGCATTCTCTTTCATACCCTTGATAAACAAAGGAGCCTTGATTACAGAGGCCTCTGTCTTCTCGTAAGGAGGATCGCAAAGAACCAAACCATATTCGATAGCAAGATGTTTCTCAACGCTGTTCATAACTGTCTCAGCACGGTCGCCGGCAGCCTGACCAGAGATAATTGACCAAGATTGAGGATTCAACCAAATCTTACCCTCGTTCAAAGGATCGTTTTTTGTACCGAATACATATCCGTCTTCCTTGATGGCACGAACATACCACTCGCCATCCCAAGCAGCCTTGTCGATGTCAGCAGTAAGAGTTGTCAAGTGAGCCTCAGCCCATTTGATCTCGGCGTCTTTCTTCAAGCGTTTGCAGATGTCGATATAGACAGTCAAAGCGTAACGCAACTGCATTGCAACGAAGACCGTTTCGCCCTTAGCACCTAGTACCAAGCAGTCGTTCCAGTCGGCACGAAGTCCGCAAGGCAAGTTATGCTTACCGCAACGGTCAAGGTTAAACTGGATTGCACGTTTCAAGTGGTCGAGAACAGTTCCCTCTCCCTTATCTGAATAAGGCAATACCTTGTCATAATATTTAATGTCACCCAATTCCTTAACATAAGTAGGAACTGTGCAGAACAACCACATACAGTCGTCTGAACGGAACTCGTTTTCCGGAGTTGGAGCCTCTTTACCTGGATTGTGATCGAACGGTTTAACAACTGGCATAGCACCACCGTTAGAGTTTTGACCGGTCAACATCAATTCCAAACGGCCAACAACCTCCTCAGGAATGTTATGGATAACGCCCAACATATCTTGGATTGTATCGCGATAACCCATTCCGTCACGCTCACCACGATAGATCAACGAAGCAGCACGGCTCCATGCGTAAGTGATCAAGTTATTAAATGGATTCCACATGTTAATCATGCTATCGAAGGCAGCATCTGGAGTTTTAGCAGTCAAACCCTCAATACGGCCGTGCCAATAGTTGACAATCTTGTCGAACTCTGCCTTAACCTTAGCTGGAGTAGCAACCATCTCTGCAGCCTTTGAACCCTCAACCCAAGCCTTACCAATACCAAGAACTACAGTAAATTCTTTAGTCTCACTTGGATTAAGTTCCAAATCAACCTGAAGTGTACCGCAACCATTATCTCCCTCAGTCACTGTGTTTCCGCACTGACCGTTTACTACTGACAATGGGTTAGCATACGTATGGTATGAACCGATGAACTTATCACGGTCGCTATCGTAACCAGTAACTTTCTGACCTACTACACCGATAAAAGAGTGACGAGCCTGGTCTTTGTTCAAGAAATTCTCTGGCTCTTCTGGCATCTGCAAGTTGTTACCATGATCGATGAAACCGTCTTTGTATGAAGTCTTGACAATATATTGAGTATATTGCAAGTTGTTGCTATCGTCAAACATGTTCCAGTTTGATGCAAATTCAACGTAAGTGAATGCACGCAAGCTACGTTTCTTAGAATCAGTATTTGTTACCTTCACGTTCCAAACCTCAAACTCCTGACCCATCGGTACGAAATAAAGAGTCTCAGTCTTGATCTTGCTATACTCAGAAGAGATAATCGTGTAAGCTGATCCGTGACGGCACTCGCTCTTGTATTGGTCGAGCGGTTTGCCAACTGGCTGCCAAGATCCAGACCAAAAGTCTTTAGAATCAGAATCGTGCAAATAGATGAAACGACCTGGCTGATCCAAAGGAACAGAATTGAATCGCAAACGAGTAAAACATCCTTGAACGGAAGAGCGGAAGAAAGAATATCCTCCGGCATTATTTGTGATGATAGCTCCGTAACGGGTATCTCCTAGATAGTTACTCCAAGACTTGGGAGTATCTGGTTTTGTGATGACATACTCCTTGCGAGCGTCATCAAAATGTCCATATTGCATAAATCTTTAATTATTAATTAATTTCGACTTAAAAAGGGAATGGAAAATCCTACTGCATCCACTACCAGCATATTGTATTCAAAAATAACAATAAAAAACAAATTGAGAAACAATGCGGCAACAAATAAGAAGAATCTAAAGCAAGAGCTGTTTCAATTATATACAAGTTTTCTTGTATTGTTGTTTTCGTTGATTCTTCGACTGCCTTTTGGGCCATTTTTAACGATAGAATTGAAACAGTTTATAAACATCAGAAAAAAAGGAAACAGGAAAAAAACGGTTCAAAATCCTAAAAAACGTGTCAGGTTAGCATTTCAAAGAGATTCAATCATAAAAAAAGTTTAGCCTTCGCTCTATATTATCCATTAACGACCACGGTAGCCCGTTCCATATCGCCAGCTACCGGCGGACGATGTTTAGAGACCCGAACCTCCAAAGCCTCAACCTGCGGATACGCATTCTTTATCACATCCAAGATGCGCTGAGCCACATGCTCTATCAAATTTGAAGGCTTCTTCATCTCTTCTTTCACCAAGTTAAAGACATCCGCATAATTGATCGTTCCCTTCAAATCGTCAGTCTTTGCAGCCTCAGAGAAATCAACATCCATCTTCACTGTCACCGTATATGTGCAGCCCACGATTCTCTCCTCAGGAATAGCTCCATGGAAAGCAAAAAACTTCATGTTTTCCAATAAAATCTGCATGGCCTCAACTATTTAAAAAAGGTAAAGTTCACATGACCATAATTACGATGATCATTAAAATGAGGATGAGAAGTAAAAGATTTATCTCTTGGATGTTCCATTATAAACAATCCATCCTCCTTCAACAGTTGATGTTCGAAAATCAAATCAGGAATATGTTCCAACTCCTTATGATCGTATGGAGGATCTGCAAAAATCAGATCATACTTAGCCGAAGTTTTTTCAATGAAACGAAAAGCATCGCCCCTAATCGCATTGATGCAATCAATATTCAGTTCACCAATTACCTTTCGGATGAAAGCATAATTGATAGCGTTCAGTTCCAACAAAGTGATATCCTCACAACCACGAGAAGCCATCTCCATGCTGATATTTCCCGTACCGCCAAACATATCCAACACCTTCAACTCTTCAAAATCGACAATATTGTTCAATATATTGAAAAGTCCTTCCTTGGCAATATCGGTTGTCGGTCTTGCCTTCAGATTGGCAGGCGGACTGAAACGCCTACCCTTATATATTCCGCTTACAATGCGCATAATGGTAAATTGAATAAGTTCATGTGATGCCAAACATTCGGCATATTTTCAAACTCTTTTCCTGATAAAAAAGAGGACGTTTTCTGCAGACGCACCTGTTTTACATATCGCTTCAACAAAGCAAGTTTACTATCATTCTCCTCTATAAAACCAGAAACAACAGTCTCAACATTGTATTGATCCAATGCAAAATGTTCGTACAGATTCAAGATAAAATAGAGAAACTCATCATCGTTTCTAAAAGTATAACTATTTGCCAATTGGAGCATTTTATCGCGTACAAGTACAACGTCCATGCTGTCAGAATAGAAATTGACAAATACTTGCGGCTCGCTATGACGTTTATTTTCCATCAATGAGCTCACCACATGGACGCTCTGACGGTTCACATATTTCACAGAAGGGAAGAAACGCAACAAGCGGCTCACCTTCTGCACCGGCAAAGCATAAATGTTCACCACATCAGCCATACGAAGAGTATCTGAAAAGAAACGCATAGGTTCCTTTTCTTCTCCGAAGTTCAGCTTCCATACTTTTGAGAAATCCGCATCAGAAAAAACACCTGTTGGCACAAATGTACACGAAGATTCATCGTCCAGGAAAAGCACCTGACGGTAGTTAGCCTTCAGAATCGGGTTGGCTTCAAACTGAGCACCCAAAGCCTCTATAGGACTCCAACCTACTTTCGAACTTTCCTGACAACAGATAACCTTATTCGCATCTTGCCCAAATACAATAAAACAAAATCCATTCGGAACGAACCGAATGGATAATGTATAATTTATAGATTGAGACAAATCGAATGCCTTATCGGTAATCTCCGTCATACTATACTTTCAAATTATTATT
>JALNVE010000241.1 GCA_023227695.1 Paludibacteraceae bacterium | reverse complement strand
GTTCGAATAGCAGCTCCAAATAAAGAGGAGTTTCTGAAGGTGTTGTCAGAAAAGAAAGATGAGATGATTTCCTATCTTGTCGATGCAGAACGGAAGCGTTCCGCATCTTTTTACACTAAATATTCAAACAGATCGATGTCAAATAAACTCAAAAAAGCTTTGGATGTTGATATGGTAGTTCCAAGTCATATAGATAAAAGCCGTATAGAAAAGGATTTTATCTGGATGACTAATGCTAATATTGATATGACTCAGAACATCGTTGTTTATGCTTATCCATATAATAGGAAAGACGATTTTAAACTAAAAAATCTATTGGCTAAGAGAGATTCTGTAATGAAGAAATACATTGCAGGTCCTACAGATGGCTCCTATATGACAACAGAATATAGATGTGACCCCTATTATAGGGAGATGACAGATGAAAAGGGTAGGTATGTGGTTGAAATCAGAGGCTTATGGCGCGTTGAAGGTGATGTAATGGGAGGCCCGTTTGTTAGCCGTTCATACTATGATGAGAAGAGAGGTCGTGTATTGACTACAGAAACGTATCTTTATGGCCCGAATAAGAAAAAACGTAATATCATTCGTCAACTTGAGGCGATGATTCGTACGGTTGATTTTGATTGATAGTTTTTTTGAGGATTTTTAATGCCGTTTTGTCATTCTGCAGACTGACAATATTGGTATAATTAATAAAATTAATGCTACTTTTGTATAAAAGGTAGAAATAAAGAAAAATATTATATGGAAGATTATAAAATAAAGGTCGGTATAACACAAGGAGATATCAATGGAATTGGTTATGAGGTTATTATAAAAACATTAATGGATCCTCGAATCAATGACTTTTGTGTTCCAATCGTATATGGTTCATCTAAAATCGCAGCTTATCACCGTAAGGCTTTGAACATTGAAAATTTCAATCTGAATGTGATTACAGATGCATTGGATGCTAACTCAAAACGTTCGAACATCATAAATTGTGTAAGCGATGATGTAAAGGTTGAGTTGTCAAAGTCTACAGAAGAGGCTGGCGAGGCTGCTTTTTTGGCTTTGGAACGTGCAACCCAAGATTTAAGGGAAGGATTGATTGATGTGTTGGTTACCGCACCCATCAACAAGAAGAATATTCATTCTGAGAAATTCCATTTTCCTGGACATACAGAGTATTTGGAAGAAAAGTTCGGAAACGGAGAGAAAGGACTAATGTTGATGGTCAACGATGTGTTGAAGGTAGCTGTTGTGACTGGTCACGTACCATTAAAACAGGTTTCTTCTTACATTACCATCAATAATATTATGGAAAAATTGGAGAAGTTGAATCAAACTTTGATCCAAGATTTCAATATCGTAAGACCAAGAATCGCAGTGTTAGGATTGAATCCTCATGCTGGAGATAAGGGCTTGCTAGGTCAGGAAGAGGAAGAGGTTATCATCCCGGCTATTTCAAAGGCAATGGACAAAGGCATCATGTGCTTTGGTCCTTACCCTGCTGACGGATTCTTTGGTGCAGGCAGCTTTGCTAATTTTGATGCGGTTTTGGCTATGTATCACGATCAGGGCTTGGCTCCGTTCAAATGCATAGCTATGGAGAGCGGAGTGAACTATACAGCTGGTTTGCCTATTATCCGCACTTCTCCGGCTCACGGTACTGCTTATGATAAAGCTGGTATCGGTAAGGCTTCAGAGGAGTCATTCCGTCAGGCTTTGTATTTGGCTTGCGATATTTACAACTGCAGAAAGAAACATGCAGACATGACTAAAAATCCACTTAAAAAACAGGATGTTGAAATCAGTGGTGTGGTTGAATAATACGTGTGGATGAAAATGCCTCGATAGAGGTGGTATGAGAGGGTTACTTAATTGTACGTGCTTTTTTAATGATGGAGGTGTAAATAATGATAAACACAGAATTGCAACAGGTTAAGCAGAGGTTTGGAATTATTGGTTCTGAGCCTGCGTTGGACCGTGCCATTGATGTGGCTGTGCAGGTTGCTGCCACCGATCTCTCTGTGTTGATTACTGGAGAAAGCGGTGTGGGAAAGGAGAGGTTTCCTCAGATTATCCATCAATATAGTGTACGTAAACATGGTCAGTATATAGCTGTTAACTGCGGTGCCATTCCAGAAGGAACCATCGATTCCGAACTTTTTGGTCACGAAAAGGGTTCTTTTACAGGTGCCGTTTCAGATAGGAAGGGTTACTTTGAGGTAGCCGACAAAGGAACGATTTTTTTGGATGAGGTAGGAGAATTGCCGTTGACTACTCAGGTCAGATTACTCCGTGTTTTGGAGGCAGGAGAGTTTATCAAGGTGGGTTCTTCGAAAGTCCAGAAAACGGATGTCAGGGTGGTAGCAGCTACCAACATGGATATGCCTAGGGCCATTGCTGAAGGTCGTTTCCGTGAGGATTTGTTTTATCGTCTGAATTCAGTTCCCATTGTCATTCCTCCTTTGCGAGATAGAGGCAATGATATTGTTCTCTTGTTCAGGAAATTTGCAGTGGATTTTGCGGATAAATACCGTATGCCGGCAGTTAAGCTTACTCCGGAGGCTACTCAGCTTCTTTTGACTTATCCTTGGCCGGGAAATGTTCGTCAGCTGAAGAATATCACAGAGCAAATTTCTGTTTTGGAACAAAACAGGGAAATATCAAAAGAGACTCTTCTTCGCTATCTGCCTTCTGCAAATAATATGGAGAGACTTCCAGTATTTGTAGGTTCTCAGTCAGGTCACTCAGGAGATAAGTCGTTCAATAGCGAGCGTGAAATTCTTTATCAAGTCTTGTTCGATATGAAGAAGGATATGGATGATCTGAAGAAGCTCGTGCATGATATCATGAGTAAGGGTAATGTCGATATGAGTACCGTCGCAACGCCGGATACGATACATAATATTTATCCGAATGACGATATACAGACCATTGTCCAACAACCTCAGCATCCTCAACCACAGCAACAATCTCCGTTAAAAATGAGTAGCCAGAAAGATATTCAGGATACGGAAGAGTATGTGGAGGAGAGTTTCTCTTTGGAAGATGTGGAGAGGGATATGATAAAGAAAGCTTTGGAACGCCACAACAATAGAAGAAAGTATGCGGCTCAAGATTTGAAAATTTCAGAGCGTACCCTTTACCGTAAGATTAAGGAATATGGTTTGGAATAATAGAAAAAAGAATATAGATATTTTATATCAATGAAGAAGTATTTAGTGTTATTGATGGGCATTTTGATGTGTGGACTCTCTTCTTGTCTCATCTCGTATAAATTCAATGGCTCGTCCATTGATTATACAAAGATTAAGACAATTACGATAGATGAGTTCCCAAACCAAGCGCCTTTGGTTTATCCTACATTGTCTGCTGAATTCACAGAGGCATTGCGTGATGAATTCTCTCAGAAAACCCGTCTTAACTTTGTAACGGATAATGGCGATTTACAGATTCAAGGAGCAATCATAGGGTATGATATCTCATCTATGTCAGTAAGTACTTCAGGTGAGTCTATGGATACAAAGTTGTCTATGACGATTAAAGTGAAGTTTACCAACAAGGTTAATCCTTCTGAGAATTTTGAAGAGAACTTCACGGCATATCAAGTGTTTTCAAATGCTAGCACAATCAACCAAGTTCAAGATGAGTTGAACAAGTTGATCATGGATGATATTATAAGTCAGATATTCAACCGTACGGTAGCTAACTGGTAACATGACGAAGACAGAGCTTCTTGGTATTATCGATAATCCTTCTTCGATAAATAAGGAAATGTTGCATGATCTTCAGGATTATGTGAAGGAGTGTCCTTACTCACAAACTTTCCGAATGTTGTATTTGAAGGGTTTGGACAATGTGCAGGATGTTCGCTTTGGCAATGAGTTGAAGACCACTTCTCTTTATGTGACCAATCGTCGTAACCTCTTTCAATTTATTACCAAAAGAATTGAAAAGTTGGAGCGAAAAGATGAAGTAAAAGACGAACAACCTATTGCAGTTGAGCAACCGATAAACCCTGAAACAAAAGGACCGGAAATTGTTTCAAAACCTACAGAAAAAGAGGTTGCTGTTACGATAGCTGATATAGAAGCCTATTTGGAGGGGAAAACAGATGATTCTCTTTCGGATTTGGCAAGTCCTGTCAAAGACAATCCTCTGCCACTGTTGAAACATCAGGATTTAATTGACAATTTTTTGCAGGCTAGTGAAACTTCTGATATCTATGTTAGAATGGATAAACAAGAGGCTGCCGTTGAGAAAAAAGCTGAAGAGCCTAAGCAAGCGGATGAACCGAAAAATGAATCAGAAGAGTTTTTTACAGAAACGTTGGCGCGAATATATATTAAACAACATAAATTTGAGAAGGCAATCAAAATTTTTAAACGTCTAAGTTTGAAATATCCAGAAAAAAGTATTTACTTTGTAGACCAAATTAGGTTCTTCGAAAAATTAATTGAGAATTATAAAATTAAAAAATAATGATTTATACAATAATTACTAGTTTTATTGTGATCGCTTCAGTTCTATTGGTTGGAGTTGTTTTGGTACAAAATTCTAAAGGTGGAGGTTTGGCATCAGGATTTGCTGCACAAAACCAGATTATGGGAGTAAAGAAGACTACTGACTTTATTGAAAAAGCAACTTGGGTATTGGTGAGTGTAGTCGTTGTGTTGAGTGTTTTCTCTGCAAAATTTCTTCCTACTCAGAACCAGTTAGAGCAATCTGAGTTGTCAAACAAGATTGAGAATGTTGTTAATACAAATGCAGAAAATACACCAGATTTTGGTGGTTCAGAAGCAAAGTAATTTTTGATTATTATAGTTTAAAGAGAGATGAATCTTATGATTTATCTCTCTTTTTTTTGTCTTAAGTATAAGTTTGCGATCGATCTCAAAACCAGGTGGATACAATAGTCTCTCTGCATTTCTTGGATCAGCGGATAGGTGGGGTTGGTATAGCGACAAGAATCCCCAGATTCAAGAATAAAGTTTGGCAAGCCTGTACATGAAAAACTTCACGTCTGCCACGCCCCTGAACTGTGTTCGGAAAG
>JALNVE010000240.1 GCA_023227695.1 Paludibacteraceae bacterium | reverse complement strand
CTAGCATTGAAAGCTTACATAAGTCACAAAGTCCATTTGCTTTGCAAAGCATCAAAAGATGTTCAACGATCTTGTTCGAAAGAAATCTTGGCTTTCCGTCTTTATCTTTATAAATCGGTTGTATCGGTCTTTTCATACTAACTCCAATAAGTAGCTAATGCCGGTCTTAGCTGTAGTTTTGTTTTCTTGTCAATAAATACGTCGAAGAATTCACAGATGTCAGAAACGACGAGAGGGATTTGAGGAACAATCAGACGGTTCAATTCTTCTTGAGGAATGTCTTTAAACCGTTTATTAAGTTTTTCACTTCCAAAGTAGAATACCCCATCGCACCTTTGTACCGGATAAAGATATTCTCCTGTTTCTGCAAACATCCAAAACTGCTGATATGGATAATATCCGTCTTTTAGAATTCGGATAGAATCTCCCATCTGCTTTTTCCCGTTTCCCCTTTTCAGATAGTCTTCGATATAATCTATGTCATCATCCCATCGAGTATGATTTGCCCATCCATCTCCGATAAGGATTGTTTTTTTAAAACGCTCTTCGTCATAAAAGACAAAGCTGGAGAGCCGCAAGTCTTCATCAATCTTATAAGAAAGATGGTTCATTCCATGTCTGCCTTTAACGGTCTTGTCCTGTTCTTTAATCCAGTTTTGGAAATCTTTCAAATCTTTTTCTGTTTTTGACCAGAAAGTTTTGACGACTTCCCAATTAACTCTAGGGTCATTTTTCTTTAAGTCTGTAATGACCCACCCGATTTCCTTATGTATTCTTATTCCCATCTTCTTCTTTCCATTCGCATTTATGGTTTAGGTGAACGTATTCAAACTTTAAAGAAGCTCTTGATTTTATTCAGCATACTTTTCCCAATCCTTCCCAAATCTACTGTATAGCTTGTTCAAATACTCTTGTGTCTTGATTTTAGCCATCCACAAATTATGACCGCTTCCACCCTTACAAACCACACCTTCATTTAGCGGTGTTTCTAATGTATTCTCCCTGACGTTAGAAATCAATGTCTGATTGAAGTCCCCTACATATACGACCTTGGCCGAAACATCAAGATTCCCGAAGAGATTAACAAATTCTTTAGGAGAAAGGATTCCTTTTTTATAGACGTTGATGTCAAAAAACTTCAATACCTTCGTGTCTTCTGGAATATGTGTGCCAGCAAAAGAATTGGGTCCAAAAAATTCACAGAAGGCGACAAAAGATTCACAATTCCTAAATTCAGACTTTAAAATAGGGTCAATCTTTGGAGCCACAGTGTTATGGAATAAATCAACTGCCGTTCCAAAAACCTCATGGCTTCTGTCAATCATCTGATGTCGTGTTCCGTATTTATGCCATCCCTTTTTCCTAGACCATTCAATTCTAATATTTGATCCATCGTATTTATAAAATCCGATGCATGGCAAATGCGGGGCCTTTGAAGGGCCTTGTATATGCGGATATTCTTTCAAATTTCCTCCTTCAGTCTTTCTGCAATTTTTTAGTATCGGAATCTGACCAAAATTTTGAAGAATTGTTAGTAACGCCTTATGCTAGGCAGTGTGACCATCCATACAAATCAGACCACAATATTTTGTACATGCATTCGACAGGATATTCCTGTCCTCCGCCGCCATTGCCATTTTGGTTTATGTTCTTCAAGACTTTATTCCTTTTTAGGAGATGTGCTTTAGAAAGGTCACAACCGAAAACCATAAGCCATAATAAAGAAATGTTAATGCGACGCAAGCCGCAATTATCTTTCCGCTTGGTTTCATGGGACTTTTAATCTCATCAGGCCAACCGGCATTGTTTTCCTTTTCAACCCTGTAAAGAATTCCGTAAGCCGTAAGGAAGGGGCTAAAACAGGTAAGGAAGAAAACAAAAACAAAAGCGATGTAATCAGGAATGATAAACTTAAAATTTTTCATACTTCTTCCTTGCTAAATGATAGTTCCTTTTTTTCAAACAATCTTGGACAATTCCCATTATTCCCCAAGTAAAAAATGCAGTTATCAGGATTACGCATTTTGTTTTCTTCTTCTGGACGATCCTCTGAATGGCTTTTGAAAGCCTTGCAGTTCACACAGAACGGATCATCTTCATAGGTTTTAGGCTTTTCAAAGTATATCATATTTTTTCTGAACAATGTTTCCGGCATTCCCAACCAAATATGCGGGCCGAAGACGGACATAATAAACCAGAGCTGTTCACACAGCAATCCCGTCTTTTCATCATAAACAGGACTCAGAAAAGTCCACGCCGCTTTTTCTTTCAGTATCCTTTTTCCGGCGTCTGTCAGAAAGACATAAACGTTATCGTTGATGTTCATTTTATTCATAAGACAATCCTTCATTTAAGGTTTCTTCAATGGCTTCAAGCCTAGCCGAATCCTGTTTTCGTTTTCCTTATACCACCACTTCCGCATATGTCTATCCATCGTTTTCCAAGTTCTTTTTCTTATTCCGACTTCGTCTACTGGCATAATATTTGATTCTCTTTACCTATATAGAATCTTCCGTCACCGGGTTTAGAATCACTAGCTACTTACGTGTTTTTTAGACGATTGATTTTATAAATATCTTGATCCGGAAACCCATAAGGAGTTGTTCCGTCAAGAAGTCTATAAATTCCATCCGAACAGCGAACAATCTTTTTAATGCCTTTTCGGAAACCGATATCGATTTCTTCAAAGGAAATAATTTTAATATCTTTGCCGTTTTTCGTCTTCAAATCTTCACCGACTTTACACTTGCTCAAATCAACACTCATAACAAACATTCCTTTCATATCCTTATCAATAGTTTCCTCTTACATTGTTCAATATTCATAAGACGTTTGTATTTTTTCCTAATCGATTTCCGTGCTTTCCCTTTATAGAAAAAACGTTAGAACTATTATTCGCTCTTGCGAAATCATATACCTTCCCCTTCCGTTCTACAGAAAAATGGGGACAAGCATAATCTGGGTAAAATTCTATATACAACCCACCGCCATTTCGCATAATTTCAGATAAAGCGAATAAAAGACAGTTTCCGTACATCTCGATACCCTATAGATTAACGAAAGAATCCTTTGTGGATAGATTGACAGAACCGTCTTACTAAAGCCTCTTTTCATCTCCGTTGATAAGAGCATGGGATTTTTCAGGAACTGTCTTCTCCGTCATGTCAGATTTAAAGGTTTGAATCATTTCAATCAGATTGTCGGAATTCCTGATAAAGTCAGCTTCCGAGTTTTCTTGATATGCGGTGGAAAGGACCGCTTCCGCTTGATGTATAATTTCTTGCCATTTGTTGAAGAAGTCTTTCTTATCGCTGATTTTCATTCCTCGTTTTCCTTTCGTTTGATTTCGATAAAGACAAGATACCAAAATCTTACTTAGATTTCAATGACGCATTTGCTTTTTTTACTTCTTTCCGAATCTTTTCAAACAACTTCTTCACAATTCTATCATTCTCTCTGGTAGAAATGTACTTGTGTAAGTATAACCACTGTCTGGATTCTTCAATACCGTCGATAATCCGTAGAGTTTCTTTGTTAAGACCTTGGCCACGCAATTGCTGGCTAGGTTTTAAAGCGAACATTCCGAGAGTAATTTCTGATTTCATTCCTCGTTTTCCTTTCACTTTAAAATAAGAGGCGTTCCCAAAATCCAAACATCTGGTGAATCTCTCTTGTGTCTTGAAAACGTAGATACTTTAACACGTTAAAATGAAACTGTCAATAGTGTTAATCGTTTTTTATTTCTATTTTTAAAAACTTTCCACTCTTACAAATGTTTATCCCAATCCTTCCTACTGTTTATATAATGAACTATCCTAAAATCAAATATATACAATAGCCCTATATAGGACTATTAGATAAACAAGAAGAATACAATAGCCCTATATAGGGCTATTGTATTCCGTCAGTCTTCGTTTGTTTCATTTCTCAATTCATGCGCCCCTGTGGGGCGCAACTTCCGTACACCGGAAAATCTAAAACTAGTGTGTCGTTTCTTTCAATTCATGCGCCCCTGTGGGGCGCAACTGTCAATGCATAAGGTGTTGTAATTACAACACTGTATACACCGATTTCCGCGAATCTTAACAAATCTTCTTTATTTTTGTCAAGGACACGGTATACAACTTTTATAAATCATTCAAAACAAAACACTTATGACTTGCGAGAACCGTTTTCACATAAAATCTTTATAATTCCTTATTTAGGAGTTGTTTATAACAAAAAAAATATTTTACGGATTTAAACAGCATAGGGTACGCGCTACAGCCAATATTCCTTCCCTTTCCAAATTCCGAAATATTTTCCGTCATACGGGCCGTCATAAAAAAGTAAACTTGAATTTTTCACAGACAGAGGTTGCGTTTTGTCAAATTCAAACCCCGGTACTGGCTGGAATTCATTTTCAGAAAAACCTCCTGCGTTTTCTGAAAGAGTGGGACAAGGGACTGAATTCTTGGCGACATCCTTCATTCCTACGCCATTCTTTGCACCGTTAAGATGTTTATCAACAAGCTTATCGAAAATAGTTTTGGCATTCTGTCCTACGAGTACGCTTGACCGGCCTTCTTTAATTATTCTTGTTTCCTTTGAAATTTCAGGATATCTTGCAAGTTCTACCGCTTCTGAAAGTTTGTTGTTCTTGACAAGGTGAAATCTTGAAATATATTCCCGTGCTGAAAATTCTGCGTTGTCAATCACTTTAATCAGGTCATAAGAAATTCTAGACGGTTCAAAAAAGGAACTGTTACAATTGAAACAGCCTACGCCTTTACCGATTATTTCCCTAAAAATGAATACTTTCGCATTCTTGTAATTCCCTTCTCGGTTGACACGACCTCCAAGTTGAATCTGACTCATAATCGAACGTTCTACAGAAAAGGCAATTTCTGCACTGATATCGATTCCGGATTCAATGCTTGTTGTGCAGATCGTAATCCAATCAGTATCATCATTTTTGATTTCAGATACGTTTTTCGCACTATCTTCGTCTATGATGGAACCATAGACGCAATAAACGTTCCTTCCCTTACCGATAAGCTTTTTAGCCATTACCG
>JALNVE010000239.1 GCA_023227695.1 Paludibacteraceae bacterium | reverse complement strand
TTCTGCCAACGCTATTAGTTGTTTTGTTTCCATGGTATAGAAACGTTGATACTTGGTTTTTTATGATATTTCTTTCCCCACTAAATTTCTACTGACCCCTAATGATTACCAATAGAACTTATTGAAAACAAAAAAGAGAGTTGATTGATCAACTCTCTTTTGCTCTCCCTCTTGGACTTGAACCAAGGACCCTCTGATTAACAGTCAGATGCTCTAACCGACTGAGCTAAGGAAGAATGTTTGAACTTTTTTTTGAAGTGCTGTTCTTGCACTTTTGCTCTCCCTCTTGGACTTGAACCAAGGACCCTCTGATTAACAGTCAGATGCTCTAACCGACTGAGCTAAGGAAGAATTCGCTTTCCTTTCCGAATCGCGATGCAAAGGTAATGGCTTTTTGCAAACTATGCAATATCTTTGCAGTAAATTTTGAAAAAAAATAATGCTTTTATGTTCGTTTTTCTGCTATCAGAAAGATGCAGCAATGTTGATATGTGGCTTTCTTTTTGCATATCAGAAGGTTGTATGATTATGGAACTTTCCCGAAGAAAATGAACGCATTTGTAAAAAATGAATGAATGAAGAAAGTTTTAGGAATAGGAAATGCTTTAGTGGATATTTTGGTGGTTATGGAAGATGATTCTTTGATTTCTCAGCTTAAACTTCCACGGGGAAGTCGACAGGTGATAGATCGTTCTCTTTCTGCAAAGATCATCGATCTCATAAGAAATAAGGATTGTACGTTGGTGAGCGGAGGCTCTGCGGCCAATACAATATATGGTTTGTCCAAATTGGGCATTTGTGCTGGCTATATAGGTAAGGTAGGAGATGATCGTTATGGAAACTTCTTTGAGTCAGATTGCCTTCAAAATGGGGTGCACACCCTCTTGGTAAGGAGTTCGGATAGTCCTTCTGGTTTTTGTATCTCCTTGGTCTCTCCTGATGGTGAACGCACAATGGCAACATTTCTTGGCGCATCTTGTGAGATGGATTCGACGGACATTACAACTGACATGTTCGACGGCTATGATTATTTTCATGTGGAAGGGTATGTTGCTTCAGACCATGATTTCATTACAGATGTTATGAGACGAGCTCATCAGAAGGGTTTGAAAGTTTCTTTGGATTTGGCAAGTTATAACTTGGTGGAGGCAAATTTGGATTTTTTAAAAGATTTGATCGTAAAATATGTTGATATTGTTTTTGCCAACGAAGAGGAGGCGAAAACGTTTACTGGATTGGACCCGGAATCAGCCTTGGATGAAATGGCTAAGTTATGTGAAATTGCAATAGTTAAAGTTGGTTCGCAAGGTTCTTTTGTGCGCAGAGGAGCAGAAAAGGTCTATATAAAGCCTTTTCCTATCAATAGATGTATGGATACGACCGGAGCTGGTGATTTATATGCGTCAGGATTCCTTTATGGATTGGCTCGTGGTTGCTCATTGGAACAATGCGGTAACTATGGCTCTGTCGTTTCTGGTAATATTGTTCAGGTTGTTGGAGCACGCTTGAATGACGATGCTTGGGATTTGATGAAGGACGATTTGCGAAGAGTATAAGACTTGCTGTTTTTCAATTGTATAGTTGCGTTTTGTTTACTCCATCAGTGACCTTTTGGTCTTGAATCCAATAAAGCTAATTTCGAAAACAACTCAAATAAAAAACGGACGGTCCTCAAAAAAGAGAATCGTCCGTTTTCTTTGTTCTGTTTTTAATCTTTGTTCCAAATATGCCATGAGGCTAACGCTTGTTCATGTAGCATTTCTAGACCATTTTTAACCGTAGCGCCGTGCTCTCTTCCTAGTTGACAGAAAAGAGTGTTTTCTGGGTTGTATACCAAATCGAAAAGAAGATGTCTTTGATTGAGTAATTGGTAAGGAATGCTAGGCGCAACATCTACTTTAGGGTACATTCCCAAAGGAGAACAGTTGACAATTATCTCATGTTTTTCCATCACCTCTTGGGTTAGTTGGTGGTAGTTTATTGCACAAGGGAAATCTTGTGCATGTCTTGACACAAGTTGACAATCTATCCCTAGTTTGTTGAGCGCAAACCTAATCGCTTTTGAAGCTCCTCCTGTTCCTAAAATTAATGCATGTTTGTGGTGCGGCTGCAAAAGAGGACGGATAGAATTCGTGAATCCTATCACATCTGTATTATAACCTTTGGTATTGACTCTACCTCCGCGTCTTTTGAAACGAATAGTGTTGATAGCTCCAATTTCGAGGGCTTCTGGATCCATTTGGTCAATATAATCCATCACTTTTTCTTTATAAGGAAATGTGACATTCAAACCATAAAATTCGTTATTTGCTAAAAGAGTAGGGAATTCTGTTATTTGAGGCAGTTCGTATAATTCGTACTGAGCATCTATCCCTTCTTTTTCAAATTTTTCTGTGAAAAAGTTCTTAGAAAACGAGTGTTCAAGTTTTTCTCCAATTAGGCCGTATAACTTCATAATTATTGTATGATTTAATTATTTATGAATGATAAAAGCTTTTTATTTGGCTTTCGTCTTTGTTTTTTATCAGTCTGAAAACAAATGAAGGATCTTAATGGTTGATCTTGTTTATTCAGAATCTCCCATTTCGAGAGAATTGATCCTTTTTTTGTTTTAGTTTGTTTTAAAGAAGATGCTTCCTTTGATTGTCATGGTACATCCTTTGTCAGAGAATGAGAAAAGAGAGTCTTCTTTGGATAAATTAATGCTTCTGGAGTAGCTCTCTCCATCCTTCAAAAAAGTAAGAGAAAGCGATTGTAGTCCGGATAGCATTTTTACATTGCGTTCGGATACTTTCTTTGTAGCTTTCTCGTTGTAAGCGTAAATGGTAGCCGTTCCAATTTGAATTTTGTTGTTTTCGGCTGTCATTGTGTCCTTTTTCGGCTTGTCTCCTACAATGTAACTCGTAACAATAATGGAATCGGAAACTTCAGACGTTATTTCGTATTTGAAATCTACTTTTTTGCTTAGTATGAAATCATCGTCTGTCAGGTTGAGTGTATAAATGCCTGAATCTCCTATTGCAACAGGGTTGCTAGGCCAGTAATTCCTAATGGATAAGTTTTCGGTTAGAAGATCGAAGTTGTTTGTTGTTGCTATCATAGCGCTGATAGGGAAAATTGTCGAACTGGTCTCTATGTTCCAAATTTCATCGCCCGAAACTCCTTCCCTGGTACATAGCCTTAAAGTTTCTCCGTTTTGCAAAGTGGTATGGCGAACGTCGTCTTCGTTTGCTATATGGTATGTTAACTCTACCGGTGTGGATACAGATGATTTTATCATATAAACATAGTCGTGATGCTCAGCTTCGCATCCTGATAATATGCCAAGAAGTACTATGGTTGATGCTATGAAAGCGTGTTTGATCTTTTTCATTTCTATCCTTTTGTTTCTTTTTATTTTTCGAAAAGATTTTTAAATAAACTGTCTTCTTTTGCTTCTGGACAAATGTCAAAAAATATGGTTCTTGTTTCCGGATCCTTTAGTATGGATTCTATTAAATAAGTATGAGACTGCAGAAAATCTCCTTTCTTAAAGAATGTGATGGCATAATACAATGCAATCTTGTCTGCGTCTTTGTTTATTTCACTGCCTCTGTTGTAATATTCAAGAGCCTTGTCATAATCGCCCTTGTCGATGTATATGTTGCCTATTGAAAACAGACATTCAGCAAAATTAGGAGCCAATTCGCTGGCCTTTAGATAACAAGCTAGTGCTTCATCTACATTGCCCAAGTTGAGTTTTCCTTCTGCCTTGTACATCCAATTTTCCGGTAACTCAGGGTCAATGGCAATTGCACGCTCTGCATATTCTATACCTTCCTTGTAGTCGTTTTGCTCTAGACAGCAGATGCACATTCCGCTTAAAGCGCCTAAATTATTAGGGTCTTCCGAAATCGCTTTTTCGTAAAACTCTTTGGCTTTATCGTAATCATTCATTCTTTCGTAACACTCGCCGATAAAGACAAGCGCTATTTTCCTGGCATCTGAACCTGTTTCTCCGTATATGGTATAAGTCTCGATTGCAGTTTGCAGTTTGTTTCCTTGAAACAAAGCGTTACCTTTTTGTAAAAGGTTTTGCGGGTCGTTCCCGACAACGTAGGCAAAATCAAATGCTTCAACTGCTTTGTCGTAATTCTCTGCAGAGAAATAAAGTTGTCCGAGGTTGTACCAAGCCTCTTTGCAATAAGGGTCTTCATCCAGAAGTTTCTCGTATAATGCAATGGCTTTGCTTTCTTGTCCTAATTGCTGATAACAAAATGCTGCGTCTGTGATGAAGTTGACATCCACGTTTTTTAAAGTTTCCTTTTCTATCTCTTGCTCGAAGTAAGTTATAGCCTCTTTGTAAAAGAAGTTGTCATAATAGGCATAGGCTACATCGCATGTGTAGTCAGGGTCTTCTTCTATTAAGTCGCTGAACATTTTGTTTGCTTCTGTTTCTTCGCCGTGGAGCAACTTGATCTCTCCGCCTAAAAGTTTGATGTCGCAGTTGTCGGGTTCAATCGTGGCAAGATATTCGTAGATCAGTTCTGCTTCATCTGCTTTTTCCGTGAAAAGGAAAATTTTGGCTTGGGCAATTTTGATATCTGCGTTATTTGGATGGATAGAAATGCCTAGTTGGACGACTTTCAATGCTTTTTCGGATTCACCGTTTTCCATGTAATAGTCGACCAATGCCTCAATGTCGTCAACGTCAAAATATTCGTCTTTTCCATCTAAAATGGATTTTTCGTATTGTTGAATCGTTGATTCTAAATGATCTTCTGAATATGTTTGATCCTTCTTCTTCATCTATGACACCCTATTCTTTATGCAAAAATAGCTAAGTTACGCTAAGAGAGTGCATTTTCTACTCAAAACTTATCAACATTTAAACTGATGTTTAACATTTTATATCTTTTTGTTACGTAAAATAGTAAGCTTTTTTAAACAAGTGGGGGAAATGTTGACGGGGATTCAAATTGATAATGCAACTTGAGGAGGAAAAAAATGGGTCAGGTAGAAAAAATATTTTTCAGAGCAGAAAGAGAAGAGAAAATCTCCCTCTTTCCAGTTGCCCTGTGGAGAAT
>JALNVE010000238.1 GCA_023227695.1 Paludibacteraceae bacterium | reverse complement strand
TCGATAATAAAATAGACTCTAAATATGTTTGGAGAGATTTGAATGGTAATGGTATTACTTTAAATACCGCTGGTAATGAGTGTGTTAATAATAGATCGGATATTTATACATACAATTTTTTTCCTTCACTATCTTTTTATAATAATGATAATTATTTGTTGAGAATCGAGGGTGCTGGATTACAGAAGGCAACAATTATTGGAGTTTACGGATTCAATTCAGAAGAAGATCACGTAGAAGACGGTTTCGTCATGAACTTATCTAATGGTTTGGATGAAGAAGAAACAGCAATCACAAAAGCCAAAATTATTCATACAACGTCTTCTACACGTAGGTCTTTTGTTTATCAGAATAGGAATTTGAAAGGTTCTAAACCTTCTGGTACAAATCCTCAAAATAATAAAGAGACTCAGAAGTATCTCAGGATAATGTCATATACGAAGTCTTTAAATCCTAGAGCTAGTCTTTTATCTTCATTCTGCAAGATTAAAATAGGAGGTATGTATGAAGATGGTGTTACCTCAAAGGCTGGAATTTTTGAAACAGATTCTTTTCCTGAAAAGTTGAGGGCTAATAGGAAAATGAGCATTCCTGAATTTCTTGTTTATGACAAAGCCTTAACAGATACGGCAAGATTAAGAGCAGAAACTTATCTTGCATTGAAGTATGGAATCACACTGGATGTTGATTATTTACTAGATAATGTGGTTTGGAAAAATGATTCCAAATTTACAAGGGTATGTGGATACGGAAGATTGGATAGATATAATTTCAATCAGTCATGGGTTACTACCTCTGAAAGGGAATTACCTTATTATCTAAAAGATACTTATTACAAAAATAGTTTCCTTAACAAGTCTGCATATGAAAATCTTTTGGTAGCAGGAAGGTTCGGAGTTCTTGAGGATAATACTCTTATGATGTTTGCAGATAATGATGAACCTGTTGAGATTAATAGGCAAGACACAGTTTTTGCTATGCCTGCTGATGCAGTGAATTTCGTTCAATCGGAAGATTCTGTTATGTATTTCCCTTTAAAACGTTTGTGGAGATTTGAGAATCTTAGCGATATATATGAACAAGGAGAACAGAAAAAGTTGGAATTGTCAGGGGCTGAAGTTGTGGAGACCTTTGCAGGATCCTATACTATAAATGTAACAGCGGAAGAAAATGCTCAAATTGAAGATTTGCCGGCGTTCCTAAGAAATGGCGAAATTTCCTGGGTGGCATCGAAGTTGAATGGAGACATGACAGTCAATATTGGTAATCATATATTCAAATTTACAGCCGCTGGATCTGTGCTTGTAGACAATAAGTCTGTTAATGTGACTTACAAGGCAGATGATATGATTGAAGTAGTAAGAAAAGACACTTTCTTGTTTGTCCGTAAGAATGGAATCAATATTCCATCTACCCGAATTGAGTGTAAACTGGAAAAAACAGAATGGGACGTTCTGCTTGCCTCAAATGGAAAAGCATTTGAAGTTAAAGAGTTTCACTATGTTTCTGATAATGAACCTAATGATTATGTAGAATTGTCATATGATTATGAGGATTCTTTAAGCTTTTATAGTAATGGAAACATTTATTTAATCACGAGCAAAACTGCTGATTTTAAATCGGAAGATGCAGATTTGAAAATATATCGGATGTCATCAAAGGACAGAGCCCGTTCTAAGGTAACTTTTGAGAATTTAGCATGGGAACCAGGTGCTTCATATTTTACATTTGCAATTTCTGGAGAACCAGAAGTTGGTGTTGCGGATAAGAAATATTTAATTGAGGAAATTCATCCGACATGTAGTGGAGATAATAGCAATTCAAACGGGAAAGTTATAATCACATTCCCTGATGACCAGACTTATGCATATACACTTGCAGGTGACAATGGAGCTCCTTATTTCCGAAATCCAAATGCTAGGAATGTGGAAGAAATCAATAACGTTTGGCGAGCTGATTATGTTTTGTATATAACACCTTTTGATGGAGTTTATAAATTTAATGTAATAGGACATTCAGAAACTCCAGAAATGATATCTATGAAGCAATCATTCAATAATAGGCAGGCGTTAAGTGCATCTTGGACCGTAGGTGATGCTAAAGCATTTAATCGCTCTGGATTAACATCCAGTCCGCAGAGTAATATTCTTTGTGGTGTGCAGATTGAAGATGGGAAAATATATAAGGTGGAAAACAGTACGGTAAATTTAACTGATTATTATGAGATAAATGATGGAGATATTGTTACTGTTGCTGGTGCAGGATATAATAGAATCAAGGTGTCTTTGAATGGTGTTGAAATATTTGACATGACTCAGAATATGGATATTCAGCTGTTTTGGACAGTCTTGACTGCAGAAGGAAATACGGTGAAACGTCTTCATTTTGAAGAGTTGTCAATTGCAGGTTGTACTCCTGTTGCAGAAAATGAAAGACAGCTGGTTTATGCAGATGGTGAAAATCTATCGTTTCAGGAAGTAGATTTGTTTACCTATCCAATTGAAATGTATTGTGAAGATGGACAAGGAAATGAAGGTGATGATAATAATGGAGAAGGTGAGAATGAGAAGAATTTGTATATATACCCATCTTCTGATTACCCGCATTGGATTACTATAGAAGCACATCTTCCAAAAGAGTATTGGGCAAATATTGAAATCATCAATACTATTGGAATTACACAATATAATAGTATGAGTCTTGTGTCTGATTTTGAAAAAGGAATATTCAAGTATTCTGTATTCCTCCAACAATCAGGTGCTTATGTTGTTAATGTAAAGTCGCAGTCTGGAACATTGTCTGAAAAATTTATGGTAAAATGATAGATTCAAAGATGAAGTATATAATATATATATTGCTTTTTTTGTGTGTGTCATTTCATCCTATGACTGCACAACATTCTTCTAAGGTATCTTTAAGAGAAGATATTGCACGTAAAGGAGTGATGGACGGTTTTGACTTCGGACCCATTAAGATGCCGGATATGACTTCAATCGTAGACAGTGTCATGAGAAAGCCTAAAATGACGAAGCCATTTCATTTCTCGGAAGCACAAATGAATGCATTGGCACCCAAGAATGTGGCTGATGCCATTGAAATAATGCGTCCGCCATTGTCTAATTCACATGGTTCTGCTGTTCTGAATTATCATATTCAAACACCTGCCGAACGAAATCCTATGTCAGCTTCCTTCGATTTGAGGTATAGTAGCGAAATGAATGAAGAGGGCATATTTGGTTTAGGATGGACTGCTAGTAAGTTTATTTTGGTTTCTCATAGTGGTTCAGAAAGTTTTACTTGGGGGTCAAATCGCTATTATCATAATAGTTCGGAATGTACAGCTCCTTTAGAGTATGATGCTGATGGTAATATTTTGATTAGAGAGTATAACGAGGTTGTTTATACATTTGTTAAAACCTCAAATTCGGAGGTTTATTTGTTGAAAAACTCAGCTTATAAGGGTGATTCTATAAAATATTTCTATGAAAATAATACTGATGTCTCTAGAAATTATGTGCGTATAGATTCAATTCATTGCCTTTATTCTGATGATATGATTCCTCACATGAAAGTCCTTTTTAGTTATTATGGTCCTGTTGTTCATGACATTAAGGTCTTGACATCCAAGGAAAATTATGACTTTACGAGAGATGACGTGAATGAACCATCTCCATCTCGATATGACGAATACTGTAAATATTCATTCTCGACAGATAAATCAGTTAACGATGAAGACAAAAAACTTTTGATTCAAGTTTATCAGATGTTTCCTGAAAGTTCATCTTTTGTCCATTCTTTTGAGTATTATAATGATACTACTCTTATTAACAAATTGAATGAAATGTCGAAAATCTATTTGGACGAGAGCCTTACAGATAATGTGGATAGCGTCAAATCTGTTATCGATAGTTTTAAGATTGATCGTACAGACAAGTTAAAGGTTGCTCATACTCCTCTTGGTGCTTGTTATACTGTCAACTATAGCAATAAAATTGTAAAGGAAGATACATTTTTAGTCATGAACTATCTAAAAATCAATGATGGATTTCATGATGATGGACCTTTGTCCTTGAATAGATATTCATATTCTGAGGGCGATGTTATACAAGAAGAGATCGAGGGCGATAATGATAAGAAAATTCTGGTTCCGGTTTTTGATAAGGTCAGTACTTATAATATAGCAGAGAACTATGATACATTGCGAACTATGGTTCGTGTTTATGATACCCAAGTTCCTCAGTTTGAATGTGAGTCTGGTGTAGTTAAAAAGGAATTGTTGTTTACTTCCGTTCAAGGGGAGTCTAATTTGAAAAAAAATTATAGTCGCAGTGATTGTAGAAATTATATTGTGGAGCTTAGATCGGAGAGTGATGAAGTCTTATTTATATATCAATCAAATGCTGCTGTTGATTACAAAATAGAGTCTGTTTCTTTCCCTTCTGAAGGAACCTCAATTTCCCAGGAAAGTAATTTTGGCAGGGATAACTGCAGCTTCACAGTTCGTGAGAATGGAACTTTAGTTTTCAAGGAAGAGTTGATGTTCGTGAGCTCAACCGAAACCGTGCTAAAGCGTTATAAAGATGCGTCTAATGCTGTATCCTATAAACTGACATACGATAAATATGGCAACTTGATTAAATGTGAAATGCCTAAAAACAATGCATCTGATTCTAAAGATCCATTGGTGTATCTGTATGAATATGATAGACGATTCAATCAGTATCAGACTGGTGTAGCAGACTCTCGTGGCTTTACATCTCATTTAGAAGATTATGATTATAATCTCGGTTTACCTAAGACTATTCGAGATGTTAACGGATATGTAAAGAGGTTCGTTTATAAATTGAATGGAACTTTGGATACTGTAGCCTCTCCAATCGAGATTGACGCCAAAGTAGCTGATGCTAAAAGTGAACCTTATTCTTCTTATTCGACTTATGCTTCACAATATATGATGAAGGATATTAAAACAAGCAAGACTGATTTAAAGGATACGCTGGTGATGAATGCCGAAGTTATTATTCCAGACTCTGTGAAAAATGCTATGTTGAGTGAGAATGCCGAAAAAAATTTAT
>JALNVE010000237.1 GCA_023227695.1 Paludibacteraceae bacterium | reverse complement strand
CTCCACAGGGCAACTGGAAAGAGGGAGATTTTCTCTTCTCTTTCTGCTCTGAAAAATATTTTTTCTACCTGACCCATTTTTTTCCTCCTCAAGTTGCATTATCAATTTGAATCCCCGTTATATAGAAGTTTGTCTGATGAAAATTTTAAAAGCAGAAAAGAAAGATTTAAAGGAGATTCTTGATTTGCAGCGTCTTGCATTTTATTCAGAAGCTCAAATGTATGAGGATAAAAACATCCAGCCATTAACGCAGACATTGGACGAGGTGGTTGCAGAATATGAAAATGGTATTGTACTCAAGGCCGTAGACGATACAGGCGCGATTCTCGGTTCCGTCAGAGCCCATGTGGAGAATGGTACCGTTCATATCGGTAAATTGATGACTCAGCCTTCATTGCAAGGAAAGGGCATAGGCTCGAGCCTTCTTTTGGAGGTTGAAAATTATTTCCCTCATAAACGTTATGAACTCTTCACCAGCAACCGCAGCATCAGATCTGTCCATCTCTACAAATATTTGGGCTACGAACCTTTCAAAGAGGAAAAAGAAAAGGAAGATCTGACGTTTGTCTACATGCAGAAAATAAAATAGAAATCAAAGGATAAAACAGTGCTGATTAGCGGTTAAATACTATTTACGCACTTTTTCTTTTTGTCAGATTAGTTGCCCATTGTATAAGGAAAAGTATGGAATTCTACCATTTTTATCTCTTTTATAAAATTATATGTATATTTGTAAGGAATACTATCGTATTCGTAAAATGGATTTATGACGTTTAATAGATATCATAGTATGTCTAATTTATATACATTCGAGACGGAAAGTTTAGATGATTTGATCTCTTTACTGTCGCAGAATTTGCAGAAACGCAGGTTGGAAAAAGGTCTTTCGCGAGATGCTTTGAGCATGATGAGCGGAGTGCCTGCACCTACTATTGCTAAGTTCGAACAGAAACACGTCATTTCATTACGTTCGTTCATTGCTTTGGCAAAGGCTTTGGGGTACACGGATGAGATCAAACAGTTACTTTCGAAACCTATTTATGATACGATTGAAGAACTCGAAACAATAAAACACAATAAAAACAGAAAGCGAGGAACCAATGAATTTAAAGGTTGAAAAACTCTTTGTGACCTTTCACGACCGTAGGGTTGGGACGTTGACAATGAATGAGGACGATACTCGCTGTGTGTTTGAGTATGACGACTCCTGGTTGGCAAATGGGTTCTCTATTTCTCCTCGCGAGTTGCCTTTGAAACCCGGAATGTTTGTTGCTAAAGAGAGGCCGTTCTATGGTAATTTCGGTATTTTTGAAGATAGTTTGCCCGACGGTTACGGAAGGTATTTATTGAACCGAATGCTGAAAAAACAGGGTATTGATGAGTTCTCCTTGAATCCTATCCAACGTTTGAGTATTGTAGGATCTTCTGGCATGGGTGCTTTGTGCTATGAGCCAGAATGTATGGTAGGCGAGAATAAGTTGTTGCCAGAGTTCGACGTTTTACAGCAGATGGCATTGGATGTTTTGTCTGAGAAGACAGACGAAAACGAGGATGTTCTCTACTTCAACAGCGGTAATTCAGGCGGTTGTCGCCCTAAATGCATCTATCATGACGAAGAGGGTTCTTGGATTGTGAAGTTCAGACATACATACGACCCGAAGAATATGGGGCAAATGGAATTCCATTACAATGAGTTAGCTCGGAAATGTGGCATCATTTTGACGGATTTCAAATTGGTTAAGGACAAATACTTTGCCTGCAAACGTTTCGATTTAGACGAAAAAGGGGAGCGGTTGCATATTGCTACGGCAGCGGCTTTGCTGAACGAATCGATCAATGTTCCTACGCTCGATTATAAAACGCTTCTTTCATTGACCGGTTATCTCACGCAAGATCCCAAACAGGTGGAGGAGATGTTCCGAAGAATGGTTTTTAATGTGCTCTTCGAAAATAAGGATGATCATGCTAAAAACTTCACGTTTATCTGTCATGGTAAAACCTGGTCTTTGTCGCCAGCTTACGATCTGACTTACAGTCCGCAAGGTTATCATGGCGAGCATGCTACCTCTGTCTGTGGGAATGGCAACCCTACAACCGAAGACATGCTGATTGCTGCCGAGAGCATCCGCATCCCCTGTTCCCGAGCAAAAGAGATAATTGATCGGATTAGTGAGGTGAGAGAAGAGGATAAGGGAAAATAATTTGAAAGAAAAAGCAGTCTCCTTTTTGTTAAATGACTGAAAATAAAATAAGAAAGTCTAAATCTGTTTTGTGTAATATAACTAATTAGTTATATTTGTGACATGGAAAAGATACATTGTGAAAATAAGGATATAAGAATGATATATACTACGGCAGAATTTGAAGATTTCTATGACTCTTTACCTGAAAACGTTATAGAAAAATTTAAATATACCTTTATATCGTTCAGACAAATAAAAATATACCTACAACCTATGTAAAGTATCTTGTTGGTACAGGACTTTATGAAATGCGGGTTTCCGTTGGGTCTAATGCATATAGAACTATTCTATTTGCTATGGATAGTGATAATGTAATAACTTCTACTAAGATCATACTTTTCAATGGCTTTCTTAAAAAGTCTACTAAAGATTATGATAGACAATTAGAAAATGCAAAAAAAATTTTAAAGGACTTAGAATTATGATACAGCTGGATGAAAAGAAATTAGCAAAGCTCTCAACAACAAATGAGATGCTAGATAAGGAATACGGTAAACGTGGAACTTCATCTCGTGATGCTTTTGACGAAAAGTCAATGGCGTGGTATTTTGGTGAAATTTTACGAGACAGACGACAGGCTTTGAAACTCACTCAAAAACAACTTGCTCAGAAAATAGGAAAGGAGCAGAGTTATATAGCAAGAGTTGAAAAAGGTGAGACCGATATTCAGATGTCAAGCTTTTTCCGTATTGCCCAAGCTTTAGGAATCGAATTTGTTCCTAAATTTGTGAATGTATAAAGATGTTTTTCTGTAAATAGAAAGTGACTGTGTTTTATAACGTTGTCACTTTTTTATTTTTTTGAAACCTAACTTATTTAATATTATTGTATCTTTTAACCATAATTTCTGCCGATAACGAATACTATCATGTCTCTTATTTAATCAATTTTTTCTTCCAATCATCCCATCCAATCTTCCTGGATTTTTTCAAAATAATTCGTACTTTTAAAAATCAAAAAATGGAAAGAAAAGGGTTTTGTAAATTTCTATAAATTGAGAAAAACTCTTGTCCTATTGCTTTGATTTTAAATCAAATATAGCATTGCATGAAACTATCGAAAGGTAAAACCATGAAAAAACATTATAATGTTGTGGCCGCGGTGGTGGTGATGGATGGTGAAATACTCTGTATGCAACGCGGCAAGGGTAAATCTCTTTCAACAGATTTCAAATGGGAATTCCCTGGCGGAAAGATAGAGGAGGGTGAAACACCTCAGCAGGCTGTGGTGCGTGAGTTGCAGGAAGAGATGGATTACGAAGTGACACCCGCCCGCCGTTTGTTGAAGGTGGAACATGAATATCCCGACTTCTCCATTTCGCTCGATGCCTGGCTTTGCAATGCCTCTACACGCACCTTTAACCACAAAGAACACATTGCCCATTGTTGGCTAAAACCCGAAAACCTAGAAACCCTCGACTTTGCTGATGCAGACAAGGGGATTGTAAGGGAGCTGGTGAAAAAAATTGATGTGTGTTAGATATTGTATTTATATTCTCACTTTGGTCATGCCTTTTGAAGATTTTACCAAAGTGTATGAAATGTCAATTCGCAAGTATAATCTTGAGTTTATATTCTTTTCTATTACATAAAAAGATAAATAAGCGGATGCTTTTTGCAATATTTGTATAGAAAATCCATCCGGTTTTCGTCGGTTCTGAATGGTCAGAATTGGAATAAAAACTTTAATAAAGATATTTATGAAAAACTCAATTAGAAATTTGGTGTTGGCCTCTTTGGTGTTGTCGTTCTCAGAGTTTGCCAGCGCACAGACTACCGTAAAACTTCCTGCTCCCGACAAAAGCAACAAAATGACGTTGATGGAGAGTTTGGAAAAGAGACATTCCGAGAGAAGTTTCTCTGATAAGCAATTGACAGATGTTCAGCTTTCTAGCGTTCTTTGGGCAGCGTGTGGCATTAATCGTCCGGAGAGTGGAATGATTACGGCTCCGTCTGCTATGAACAGACAAGACGTTAAGGTCTATGTTTGCAGGAAGGATGGCGTTTGGTTATATCTCCCTAAGGAGAATGCGTTGAAGCAGATCACTTCGCAGGATGTCCGCAAACTCATTGCCGGAAGTCAGGATTTCGTGAATGCAGCTCCCGTTGTTCTGTTGTTGACCAGCAATTTGGAAAACAAAGAGATAGGCTCTTTGGATGCCGGCTATGTTTCGCAGAATATTTGCTTGGCATGCACAGCCTTGGGTCTTGCCACCGTGCCACGTGCAAGCATGGATAAAGAGGCGCTTCATAAAGCCCTCAATTTAGCTAAGGATGAGGCTTTGATTGTCAATAATCCTGTTGGATTCTCGAAGTAAAATCCGACAGTTTTAGATAATAGAGACAGATCCCGTTGTGGTCTGTCTTTTTTTATGATATTCCTATTTCGGGCTGAAAGCCCAGCATTCGTTTTTTATTCCACCACCTCAATCAAAAAACTAACCGGACGGAATCCGTCGTTGCAGGAGATCATCGCTGATTTTGGATTTTTCATCCAGCCGTCGTAGAAGTTGCCACCGCCTTGGGCAAGCTCCTCTACAAACTGACGCATGCTGCTCCATGCACTTTCGCATAAACCTTTAGGTTTCTCTCCGTTTTCCGAAATCCAACTTTGGCCTTCTTTTACATCGCAGGTATGTTCTGTCTGCTTCTCATACAACGCTTGCAGATCCGTATGATTCACTTTTCGTATGGCTGTTATTTTGATTTTCATGATCTTTGTTTTTTAGATGAGCTGGATTCAAGCGGACAATGCAACCTCATTTAAATCCAAGTTTGTCAATTGTTTAAATTTTTGTAAAGGAGTCATATACCCTAATCTTTTCCTCGGTCTCGAGTTTAAGATGTTTT
>JALNVE010000236.1 GCA_023227695.1 Paludibacteraceae bacterium | reverse complement strand
AGAACTGATGGGATTGGAGGGAAATATCCGCCAAACCTATTACGATGCTTTCAATCTGATAATTGATACGTTCGATATGGGAGGTCGTACCAAACAACCTCCACGTAATGAGGTGAATGCCCTGATATCTTTTGGCAATATGATGTGCTATTCGCAATGTTTGCGGGCTATACATCAGACGCAGCTTAACCCCACTATCAGCTATCTACATACGCCAGGCGAACGTCGATACTCATTGTCGTTAGACATAACCGAAGTGTTTAAGCCGATTCTTGTTGACCGTGTGATATTCAAGGTTCTGAATAAACGTGAGATTCAGGCAGAACATTTTGACAATAAAATGAACAGGTGCATTCTCAATCAGAAAGGAAAGAAAATCTTTGTGAAGGCATTTGAAGACCGTTTGAACGAAACATTCAAACATCGTTCATTAAACCGTAGCGTGAGTTATCGTCATCTGATGAAATTGGAGTGTTATAAACTGGTCAAGCATCTGTTAAAGATGGAAGAGTATAAGCCATTTAAGATGTATTGGTAAAAAAACGAGAAAGAAAATGTATGTAATTCTAGTATATGATTGTGGAGAGAAGCGGGTAGGAAAGATGTTGAAGCTTTGTCGGCGTTATCTCAATTGGATTCAGAATTCGGTTTTTGAGGGAGAATTGTCTGAAGTAAAGCTGAAAGAACTAAAATATGCAGCGGAAAAAATTATAGAAAAAGAAGAGGATAGTATGATTATCTTTACATCGCATCGAGGTGAATGGCTGCAAAAGGAAATTTTAGGGAAAGAGCGTTCTAGTATCGGGGATTTTCTCTAATTTTTAAAATACAGAAAATGAGCTTTTTACGCAGAGTTTAATTTGTATAGGTTGTCGAACACTGAGATAATCAGTTAATAATGGAAAAAAGGTGAATTAGAAACCCTTACTTAGATCTTTGACATATTGGATATCAGATAGATAATATAAGTTGTCGGTACCCAATAGTTTTTGTGTTATTGGATATCAACAATTTTTTATAACTTAGCAATGCTGAAAACAAGCCTTCAAACCCTTGTTTTTCGTGTTTTTTCGTCGTCATTTTGACGTCTTTTAATCGCACTTTTGTAGAATTGAAACTTGCTTAATCTTACCTGACAAGACCAAGCAGGCAAGACTTTTAATCGCACTTTTGTAGAATTGAAACCTATATAAGTTACCACCTATAGGTTTGACATACTGAGCTTTTAATCGCACTTTTGTAGAATTGAAACTAAATATAGGGTTTTAAATATCCCCTTTGTGATAACTTTTAATCGCACTTTTGTAGAATTGAAACAGAATAGATGGGTGCATGAAATTTGTGGGTACAAAGACTTTTAATCGCACTTTTGTAGAATTGAAACAAAGTTATAAACGTGTATCTAAAATCGATATTTGTGTCTTTTAATCGCACTTTTGTAGAATTGAAACAAATTGGAGTCAATTTCGATTCCTGTTATTTTATCTTTTAATCGCACTTTTGTAGAATTGAAACAGAAAATAGGACATTTGATATCCTGGACATTTTAAAACTTTTAATCGCACTTTTGTAGAATTGAAACTCGATTGTTTTGAGGTTGAACTTCTTGCTATCCTTCTTTTAATCGCACTTTTGTAGAATTGAAACACACTCTTTAATCCATCAGTCAATAAACTAACTGGAACTTTTAATCGCACTTTTGTAGAATTGAAACTGCCGTCCGGAGAAACAACTGAAACTTCATGGAACTTTTAATCGCACTTTTGTAGAATTGAAACATATCTTGGTTGTGGCAAAGACAGACCCGAGCGGTTACCTTTTAATCGCACTTTTGTAGAATTGAAACATATGTCAGGATAGAATTTATATGGGATGTTGCTTACTTTTAATCGCACTTTTGTAGAATTGAAACCGGTTCTATCGAGAAGTGGGCATAAGTGGAACGGCTTTTAATCGCACTTTTGTAGAATTGAAACACAAAAAAAGGCAGATTTAGAGAAGAGTTCGAAACTTTTAATCGCACTTTTGTAGAATTGAAACTTATTATAGATCACGTCGGCCGCTTGTTGGCCTGCTTTTAATCGCACTTTTGTAGAATTGAAACAAGTTAACGCCGCCGGGGCTACAGGCTTTACCGTCTTTTAATCGCACTTTTGTAGAATTGAAACTATTTAAGGCCGCGAACGGGCGATATTATACCTATGCTTTTAATCGCACTTTTGTAGAATTGAAACATAGTTAAATTACAAGCGTTTGGTAAGCCTATTATCTTTTAATCGCACTTTTGTAGAATTGAAACAATGATACAAACGGGTTAGTAGATGGATGCACTACTTTTAATCGCACTTTTGTAGAATTGAAACAGTCTTGGACAAGGCTGGTAAAAAAGGTTCTGAACTTTTAATCGCACTTTTGTAGAATTGAAACTGGACACTTACGCGGAGAAGCAGGCCCGTATGCAGGCCCTTTTAATCGCACTTTTGTAGAATTGAAACTCATAAATCCCGGACAGAAGAGTCTGGACATCTCCACCTTTTAATCGCACTTTTGTAGAATTGAAACCTATGTGGACCCATGGAAGAACCTTGCCTATGTCCTTTTAATCGCACTTTTGTAGAATTGAAACTTTTTTACAGATGGGATTAATAAATATGTTGCTTTCTTTTAATCGCACTTTTGTAGAATTGAAACCCGCTACCATAATCAACGAACCTAAAATTATTCTTTCTTTTAATCGCACTTTTGTAGAATTGAAACAGGTTTGCAAGCTGAGAGGATAAAGGAGACTTCTCTTTTAATCGCACTTTTGTAGAATTGAAACTCAATTGATTTAGGCTCTGCCGAGTCTGCTACTACCTTTTAATCGCACTTTTGTAGAATTGAAACAGGAATATTATGTCGCTCGTGCGTATTGATAATTGACTTTTAATCGCACTTTTGTAGAATTGAAACTTGCATAATCAATAATATTCACCATCGGAGCATAAAGCTTTTAATCGCACTTTTGTAGAATTGAAACGTGACTTCAATGAAGACAGCGATGACGCTGGACTTCTTTTAATCGCACTTTTGTAGAATTGAAACAGAGCAAGGAAAGGGACAAAGCGGAAACATTGAAGCTTTTAATCGCACTTTTGTAGAATTGAAACATTGTAGATCAACTAGGGGCAAACGCAACATTGAAACTTTTAATCGCACTTTTGTAGAATTGAAACACACTAAAATCGGAGAGCTGCATGGCAGATACGACGCTTTTAATCGCACTTTTGTAGAATTGAAACCTGCTAGAAAGTGGTTACAATGTTCGTGATATTACTTTTAATCGCACTTTTGTAGAATTGAAACTGCAAATCGGCGAGACTAGAGGATCGGCATCTTTTCTTTTAATCGCACTTTTGTAGAATTGAAACCGCTTTCGTGTTAACCTTTTGCAGTTTCTGTTTTCTTTTAATCGCACTTTTGTAGAATTGAAACGAAGAAGCACGAAAGTACGGTAGACTAGGCGGGTTACTTTTAATCGCACTTTTGTAGAATTGAAACCAATTAGAGAAAAGAACACAACAAACAGCCTCAACTTTTAATCGCACTTTTGTAGAATTGAAACATAAGTGCAAGCCTAGCCAACAAATCAAAACCTTTCTTTTAATCGCACTTTTGTAGAATTGAAACAGCTACTCAGCATCCCATCCGGCAACTCGATCGTTCTTTTAATCGCACTTTTGTAGAATTGAAACGCGTGGGCCGAGACGCTGACAAAGAGCATGGCTAGCCTTTTAATCGCACTTTTGTAGAATTGAAACTAAATTTATTGTATTCCTCCTGCTCAACCACAGACTTTTAATCGCACTTTTGTAGAATTGAAACAAACATGCAATCTTATTGCCTTTTTGTTTGAATATTACTTTTAATCGCACTTTTGTAGAATTGAAACTAAAGTCCACCAACTCCATAGGAGGTACATCAATGACTTTTAATCGCACTTTTGTAGAATTGAAACGTGATTTCAAAATTAGAATCTTGTGGAAGATGCCAACCTTTTAATCGCACTTTTGTAGAATTGAAACAAATAAAAATCTAGGCGATGACTTAAAGGACTTCCTTTTAATCGCACTTTTGTAGAATTGAAACATAAAAGACGTGCCTCTGCTTACAGGAGAACCTACTTTTAATCGCACTTTTGTAGAATTGAAACTATCGAAAGGGAAACAATAGAAAACAGGTAGTAACTTTTAATCGCACTTTTGTAGAATTGAAACGAATCAATCCCTCATCTTCGAAAAGGAGCGTTGAAACTTTTAATCGCACTTTTGTAGAATTGAAACTACGGAACTGCAAGATGACGATGATTTCGAAGAACTCTTTTAATCGCACTTTTGTAGAATTGAAACCAAGTGAATGCATGTTTTTCTTTCTCGAAATTTACTTTTAATCGCACTTTTGTAGAATTGAAACAGAAATATTGTGTCGCTCGTGCGTATTGATAATTGCTTTTAATCGCACTTTTGTAGAATTGAAACAGGTTCTCCTGTAAGCAAAGGAACGTCTTTTGCCCTTTTAATCGCACTTTTGTAGAATTGAAACAAAGATAATAAACCAGCTACCTTCGAATCCAAACAATCTTTTAATCGCACTTTTGTAGAATTGAAACAAGCATGGAGTATATCCTAAAAAAAGATAACACTACTTTTAATCGCACTTTTGTAGAATTGAAACCTGCAACAGAAAGAAAAAGAAGAATACACGAAAACTTTTAATCGCACTTTTGTAGAATTGAAACGCTTCCATTCCCATTTCATCATCTTCATTTTTATTCTTTTAATCGCACTTTTGTAGAATTGAAACCGAATAGTGTAACCACTTGATAACAGTGAGCAGTACCTTTTAATCGCACTTTTGTAGAATTGAAACAATGATTACACAAATAAACGAAGCCCAGAGAACGCTTTTAATCGCACTTTTGTAGAATTGAAACTGGAGCAACTTCTCTATTAAACGGGGATTGAAATTGATAATGCAACTTGAGGAGGAAAAAAATGGGTCAGGTAGAAAAAATATTTTTCAGAGCAGAAAGAGAAGAGAAAATCTCCCTCTTT
>JALNVE010000235.1 GCA_023227695.1 Paludibacteraceae bacterium | reverse complement strand
TGTTTTCATGGATTTGTTAAGACTGATTACTTTGAACCTGTCCTTTTGAGATAGCGCAACCGAAAGTTGTACGCCATACGAAATCTGCAGGTTGACAATAATCAGTATCAGCTTCACATAAAGAAAGGTCGTGTAACGATGTTCCTTTATCTTTCTGTAATCATTAATCTTAAAAACTGATTTCCAGATTTTGAACTGTAGTTCAATTTGCCAGCGAAGTTTGTACAGCGGAAACGCTTGTTCTGCTGCCAATTGAGCCTTTTCTGCATTGGTGATGAAGAGATTGAACCTGCACCGTATTTTTGTTTCTTCCGCCAAATTTCCGCTAAGTCCGTTATCTCTATTGGTTCTGGTCTTTTCTCGAATTCGTTTATCATAAACTTCGTCCGGAACCAACTGCAATATCATTCGAACTGGGACTTTTGTTTTCCTTCCGATGAAAACGGACATTTCTTTTGTTCCGAAGCCTTTTTTCTTAAAAGTGGCATATATATTTTTAAAAGACACCAAATCGTTTTCTGCATCGTAAACATTAGTTCCGGAATTCAGTTTGGAAAGGAAAAACGCTCCGCTCTCTATGAAACTTTTGAGCACTGGGGTTGAAAAATAACCCAAGTCACGGATGATCAGATCTCCTTTTTCCACATTGGAGGCTGTTTCTCCCGCATCCTTCTGATCGGTACGGACGGCTGTAGTCACATTTAAATCATTTATCTTACCACTCTTCAAATCGTATTCGTACTGTATGGATACTCCTGCATTTGAGCGGCTGTGTCTGTCTCCTCCGCAGTTTCCTCCGCTATTCCTGAACCTATGTTCAAGACTTGGTGGCACCATGAATTTAGTCGAATCCTTTATCAGAATTCGACTGAATCCAGACAGAAAGCTTGTGTCGTAAATATTCGCCAGTTTTTCCGACCAAACCTCTTTCAATACAGCTTTCACATAAGTTTCGCAGTTTTCGTTGAACCTCTCATTCATAGATTGCTTATTGACTGTCACTCCGAAATCAGATTTCAGTAGCGACACCATATACGACAAGCTTTCCTGTTCCTTTTGAGAAACAGTATAGAACAGCAAATCAAAGAAAACCTCCGGACGCAACTTGGAGTTTCTTTTGCTGAATCCTGAGGATTTGGCCAGCTCATGTAAATGAGGACGGCTTAATACCTCTCGTATTTTTTCTGTATAGAATAATAAATTTTCATTTGGGATACCCCCATAATATTACGTGAAATTTTTGAATCTCAAGAATTAAACGCAAATTATTGATTTTTAATCAGATACACTTCTTAACCTGACGGCTATGCTGATAACACCAGGATAATTTTCTTTGTTCCTTTTGCTTGTGAACCTGATTGTTTGGTCGAAAAAGACTCCGTCTGCACCATCAAGAATATCCTCTCCATCAACAATTTCGTATTTTGGGCTAAACTTTTCTCGAATGATGAAGAAGGCCATAGATATATGAATGATGTAAAGTCTGGAGAGGTCAAAGTAGCCTCTGTCAAATACATAACAGGCATTTGGCTCGTATCTGAGCCAATCCATTGCATTGATATCGTGTACGATTGCGTTGGTGATTCTGTAGAATACGGGTATCTCCGTCACGATGTCAATCTGCGTATGTATTTTGACGCCAGACTTAGTGCTGCGAAACTTTGCCCAATTGAAAACAGACATGCAGAGATCGATGGTCGTGGAATCAACGGCGTAGAATCTTCCATGCAGTTCGAACTCCTTAGTGATGCGTAACTGCTGGGCGATCCCCACCATGAAGAAGGCGTACTCTTCGAAGATTCTATAATCTCTGACGGAGTTTGCCCTTGACAACATCTGTCTGGTAACAGCCGTATTCCCGAATCCTAGAAATGGTGATTTTTTATTATGAGCAGAAGTTATATCAGTGAGTTCTCTCAAGCTGCAGCAACCCATCAGTTGACCGAACATGAGTACCAACAAATGTCCCCAATGAGAAAGCGACCAACCTTGGGTTCTGTCGTTGTATTTGCTGACTATTCGCCTGAATTGGCGTTGTGGTAGGAACGAAGTAATTTGAGCGAAAATGTACGTGCCAATATTCATATCTGTCCTGAATTTGATTCAGACGCGAAGGTAAAAAAATCAAAGCCCGGACATGCTTTTTGAATATTATTTCGTTGAAAAATGAGTATTTTGAAAATTAATTTAACTTTAATTAAGAGACACTAGTGAAAAAATATTTCTTTTATTCACAAATGTTCCTAATTTTGCAAAAATTTTTGATGGAATATTTAGCTCTTTTTGAAAGTGCTGTTTTTGTTCCTGTTTAGAAATTAACAAATAGAAGAATGTATAAACGAATTTGGCAACTTTTAATATTGTTGTCTTGTTTTTTGAGTTTTGTTCAGAATGTTTTTGGTGAGCCTGATGTAGTAGATGAAGTATCTCAAGCACCAGAAAAAGGACGTTTTAATAGAGCCAATGTATTTGGATATAAGCCTAAGGGTTGTTCTGTAGTATATTCTGCAGACGCAAAGTCTATGGCATCTACTTGGAAAAGTTTAGATTTCAAGTTAATTAATGACGTCTATACTACTGGTCCATATCTCGTTAACAAGATTTATTCAGCAGAGAGTCCTGTTATCCATATTCCTTCCGTTTCTAACAACGACCGTTTGTTCATCAGCCTTGAAGAAATGTTCGAGGTGGAGAGCAACTACGATTATGTGTCGATAGATGTGACAACTGATAATGGTTCTGCTTGGCATCGCATATATGGAAAGAGTGGCTATACAGAAGGGATAGTGCTTGACTATTTGGATGTATCTTATTTATCAGGAAAAGATGTCATATTCAAATTAGGTCTGAAATCAGACGATTCTCATACAGGTGGAGGTTTGTCATTGAAGAACTTTGAGGTGCTGAAGTATGAACGCTATACCAAAAAGAAGAATGAGAAATCTGTTTTGAGGGCAGAAGAAACTGATCCATCAGAAGTAGAGGTCAAAGCAGATAAGTTGAAAATTATAAATGTTCAGTGGGAAGGAGAAAATGAAGGTGTTATCTCTTTCTCTGCTTACAATGGGACAGAATTTGTACCTGAAATAAAAATAGAAGACGTTAATGTTGTGATTAAAAAGGACGGTGATATAGTAAGGACAATAAAAGGTTCTGACGGCTGTCTCTCTTTTGACACAGATAGAAGTCAGAATAAGGTAGATATCGTGCTGGTAGTTGATTATAGCAGCAGCATGTCAAATCAGATAAATAATCTTCGAAATTCAGTGCTTGATTTATGCTTTTCTTTAGGAAATTCGTATGATGCTAGATTCGCCTTGTTGCAGTATGGTGTAACTAATATGACATCTTTAGATCCCTTTAACCCAAACGTAACGTATGTAAAAAGTTTTACTGATTATAAAGATACCGAATCTTTTTGGTGTAAATATAAAGATCAATTTTTCTATGATTACAAAACTTTAAGTGATATCTTCCAATTGTGTACTAATGGAGGGCATGAAAGGGCATATCAAGCCATTTGTGAGGCCGCTAATCTCAATAAATTCAAAAATGATGCTGCAAAGATTATCATATTGCTATTGGATTATGATAATGATACTAATCCATTAGCAAATGAGTCTAACATAAGAATTTCTGACGATGAGTTATTAGAGCATACAAAAGGATTTCAGTTATTTGCAATTACCGATAATGATGCATCTAATGTTCCTAAATATCTTGAAAGTTTTAATAATATATGTAATGTCACAGGTGGATATCATGCTTCTAATTCTTTCACAGTTGGTTCTGATACTTATATAGATTTACCTGTTGACGGAGATCTAATAAAGTGCAATCCAGATAATAATTATGTATCTGTTTGTCCTAATCCTTTATTAGAATCAGAACAATGTCAAAATGTCCAAAAAAAGAGTTGTGATGAGAATTTCGCAAAGGTGAATATAAATAGTTTGTATTGCGCAAATTTGCATTCCTATATTCATCCTCAAACACCGAATACAGTATTTTCTGATATTGAAAAGAAAATCGGTGATAATCTTAAAAATCGTCATTATCTTCGAATTTTGCCAAACTGTTTCTCTAATGATAGTTCTTTAAAGTGTGGTGAGGACTATGATATTTCTATAGAAATAGGAAAAGCATCCGATTCCACTAACACAAAATATGTATACCCTGGTGCCATCGTCAGATCAGCTGAAACTAAGAAGTATGATGACACATGCTTGGAAGGAGATTTGCCAATTGTATTTAGCATAAAAGGTGGATGTGATAACAACAAGTATGGAAATGCTAAAGTAACGTATATGTATTCGGATTATGCTGACTCTATTTATGTTATATATAACATAAAGCCCGAAAATGGAGTCTATAATAGGACTATCCCATTAAATGGAAAAAAGGGAATTAAGTATAGAATAGAGGTGCCGCAGGACGGAGGAAATGATGTGGTGTTCCCGTCACAATATAGCTTCCTTGATGGATATTGGAATGTAAATGCTTGTGGCGGTGTGGGACAATCACCTACCATAAATTCGGAGGTTATTTGTGCTTCAGATACCATTCAAAGAATTAATGTTTCTATCGAAATCCAAAATCCGAAAAAGGACGGAAGTGTTCATTTGTTTTTCAAAAAGACAAACAATGATACTTTGTCTTCCGTATTCGACCATAAAGAACTAAATAGTAATGATGGCAAAACTTACAGCTTTGATTCTTTGACGGTTGATAATAAGAATTTTTTGGATTACTATGTGCTGTATGTTGATTCTGTTTCAAAGTCAATCGTTGCCCATCAAGGGAATGGTATGGATAGCATAAACAGAATAAACATTCAGGATTTAAGATGTATGGACATATGTCATAATATCAGTCTCTCTTCTCATATATTGACTGAAAAGAATGACACTTTGCAGTTTGATGTTTATGACAAAGAAACAAAGGCTGAAATATTCCTTTGCGACACGGCAGGCAAAAAATTGTTGAACAAAGAGTTCTCTATTTCATCAACAGAAGAAATCAAAAAGATTTCTCTAATTTCAGAATTAGGTTTGAGGGAAGATAAATACAACCTTAAATATGTTGTTCCTTATATCTTAGTACTGAAGATAGA
>JALNVE010000234.1 GCA_023227695.1 Paludibacteraceae bacterium | reverse complement strand
GGTGGATCCGGGAACTATTCTTACGATTGGATCTCTTCTGTTGACAATGGTGAGACTTGGTCCTTTAATACTTCTTCTAGTGCTTACGCCTCTCTTATCAGTACAGGCGACTTACATGAAAGCATCATGTATAAACGTGTTGTTAATGATTTGGTTTGTAACACTAAGGATACAACCAATTACGCTAAGATCTTTAGCGTGATTGATCCGGTTATTATTTCCGGTAGTGATATTCGGGCTACTCAAATCGTTACGATCGGTAACAAGGCTACGATTCAAGGACAATCTCCTGATTTCGACTATTTACTTATAAAGGATGACGGAATATCGGTGATCGACACAATTAAAGGACAATCTCCTTACATTACGGAACCATTGTTGGCCAAAACAAACTATATGGTAAAGAAAATCAATGGTTGGGGTTGTATGAGTACTAATGACACTATTATAACTATTGATGTGAAAGAACCGATCAATGGTGGTAAGTTGATGTTTGAAAATAATGTTGACTGGGCTTGTAGTGGTTCTGATAGCATTGGAAGAATAATTAACTATACGGAACCTTCCGGAATAGATTTGTCTTATAAATGGTTCTATTGCTCTAGTATTGTCGATGGTGTCTGCAATAGTCCTATTATGGGCAAGAATAGCAACAAACAGGTTACTACCAAAACTGTTGATCTTGATACCTGCGGCGTTAAATTTGATAATACGTCAGGTAAAGATATGGTTTACTATTTCTATCGCCTTACTTACGGTTTGGATGAGACAGGAACTCAGACTGTCGTTCCTTCAGATACGATTTCTCTTCATATTGCTCCTACTCTCAAATCTGTCAATGATAATCTAATTGATGGTTTGGCCGGATCTTTGTCCGCTTCTCAAACGGATTATTGTATCGGAGATAAGGGTGAGATCATCAATCATGTCTTATCTTCTACGGCATTATCCGCATGGAGAGACAATTCTTTTGGGTCCCTTCCTTATGGTGGTTCCTTGATGGTCTATTGGGAATCTGCTGATGGCATCGTTTCTACAGCTTCCACAAATGGAAATTTCTCTATGATTGAGGGTACGGAATCTAATTTTACTGACAATGCTAAATATTTCAGTTCCTTCACTATGGATAGAATGGACAAGTCTAAAACTGTCCGTCTTGTGATCAATGATGGTTGTTCTTCTCTTACCTCGCCTAATAGCGATGGTAGACAATGGGTATTCTCACTAGAGGATTTGGATGAATCAAAGTTCATCATATCTCCTAGTGGCATTGAGGAAGGTGACAATGTTTCTATTAAAAGGGTTTTAACGATTGATAAGAGCTCGTGGTTCTCTGATGTCGATTGTACTGATACGCTAGCTTATAACAACGCATACGTTGACTTGACTAACGTTACTTTCGATACTAAAGTATATTACCAGCCTTATGATGATAATTGTAAGGGTGATGCTTATGAAGTGCCTCTTACTATCTATAGGAAGAGCAATGGAGGTAAAATATCAAATGATCAAAAAGTTTGTTTGAATAGTCCTTTCCAAGCCATCTATAATATAGAAAAAGCTTATGGTAGTACAGGAATATTCTCTTACAAATGGCAATATTCAACTAATATTTCTTCTACAAAATGGAATGTTATTGAAAATGCTACGGATTTGTCTTTGTCGGCTGATCTTGTAAATGAAGCTGCTGATGATTTTGATGAGATTTGGATTAGACGTGTTGCCATTACTGAATTTAACAAGGAGGTATTCTCTGATACGGTCCATTTGGAGCATTATACTAGTCTTAAACCCGGTGTGCTTGCCTTCGAGGATGGTTCTTCTAAAAATGCATTCTGTCAATATGATACTATTCCTAATATCGTTTCTTCTTATCCTTCTGGTGGTATGTCGGGTGATGAGGGATTCGTTTACTCTACGGGTTGGGATGTTTCTCTTGATGGTGTGAATTACACTTCTATCGTTGACGTTTCTGCCGCTAGTGGTTATGTCATTAATCCTTCTATGATATTGTCCATGGTAAACCATGATGAATCGGTTAATAATAAATTCTATATCCGGGTTACTTATAAGGATTTTTATTGCGGTACTGTTTATAGCGAGCCTTTCTCTTTTACTTTATATAAGAGGGCTGAAGATCCTTCTATCTTCCAAGATAAGGATAGTTGTAATGCGAAGAGTGTTACTATAATGGTGGAGGATTCCATTAACTACAAATATAAGTGGTTCGTTTTGGATGAAGAAGGTAATGAAACTTGGCAGGATTACAATGTCTTCAGTAAAAGGATTGATAGGGTTAATGAATTTGAGGTTTCCCAATATGGTGTTCAGGCTACTTCCGTTTCTACGGGTTGTCTAAGCGATGTCACTTATTTTAATTTGGATTCTCTTCCTACTCTCTCTCAACCGGAATTGTCGTTCCCTGATACGATCTGCTACGGTTATGATTTGACTCTTTCTCTTGATGCTGCTTCGGGCGGTTCGGGTACAAAGTCTTACCAATGGCAGTTCTCTTATGATGGTTCTAGCTTCTCTGATATTCCTTCTTCTGTCAATTTGAATTTGACGATGAAAAATATCAAGGCTGACGCTTGGTTCCGCCGTATCGCTAACGATATGTGTCAAAGTGATACTTCAAATGCCGTTCTTGTTCATGTACATGGTAAGATACCTGCTCCTTTGGTTAATGTTCAGGATAGGATGTGTCCGGGACAAATCATAAAGGCATCTATGTCTAATCGCTCTGACATGATTGCTTATGCTGATTCTGTTAGTAGCCTTGGATTCAATTATGTTGTGGGTCTTTATGAGGCTGATGGCTTTGACTTCTCTAAGATTTATGATCTTAACGCTGATTGTTACGTAAAACCTTCTACCGATTCTTATTTGAACGGATTTGAGGGTGTCTCGAAGGACTTCTACGCTGTAAGCTCATTTGATTGGAGCAAATCTCGTATCATTAACGAAAATAAGTGTTATTCTACTGAACCGCTTCTCGTTACTGTTTATAATACGGATGAGCTTTCTCAGGAAAATAATGTGATAGCTTGTGATAATCTTACTCCTTGTAATGGTTCTATTGTTAAGATCACTGGTGATTCTGCGGTCGCTGATGGCGGAATTGCTTCCAACTTCTCTTATGCTTGGTTGGTCTCTAAGGATGGTGTTTCTTGGGATAAGATATTATTAGCTACGGGTACAGACATTGAACTGGCTATCACTGATACTACGTTGGTGAAAAGGTTGGCTAGCAACGGTTGTGATACTTTAGCTAGTAATGTTATTACTTTCGTTGGTAAGAAGTTGGATTCTGTTGACTATGTGACTGATTTAGGTCTCTCTATCATTACTACGGTCAACTCCGATTCTTCAATGGTTGTGAACTTGAAGACTTCTTCACATGATATAGCTTCGGATTTCTTGACTAGCGGTGATGGAGATGTTCCTTCCCTTGTTTATGGCAGTAACATCCTTCCTTATGATGCTCAAACGTACAAGGATAGTTTACTTTCTATTACTCGTGCTGAAGGATGTGCTTCCTCTTACAGGGTTTCTCCTCTCTACGGTGGTCGTATCTACATGGATGGTGATGGTAAGGTTTGTGCCGGTTCCGATATCCCTTCTATCATGGCTACTAAGATTGAGGGTGGTTACGTCTCTCCTTCTTATCAATGGCAATACAAAAATGAATTTGTTAATGAATTCATTGATCTGACGGATGCAACTTCGGAATCTTATACTCCTCAACCTATCTCGGTTAAGACTTGGTACAGAAGACTGACTTCTTGCGGTGAATATTCTTCTGTTTCTAATGAGATTTCCGTTGAAATCATCTCAATCCCTGAAGTAGGTTACATAAGGCCTTCTGTTACTAAAGAGTTTCTTGATTCCTATGGACTTGAATCTAATGAGTTCATGGTTCAAAAAACGGCTTCGTTGAAATTGGATTTGCTTGATTCTGTAAAGAATGCCTCTGAGGCTTATTGGTCTTATAATTCTGTCGACCCTGAAATGGAAGATGAATGGACTATGTCTCAATCCGTTATTGACCTTAATAAAGATGAACAGTCTCTCTCTATCGAAGACTCTTCTTCTATCGTTTATTACAGAATGACGGCTTCTAATGTGTGTGGTTCGTCTTCTTCTCCTATCTTTAAGGTGGTAACTATTAATACACCTATTATCTTCGATGATGAGATTACAATTGAATCTGCGAAGTGTAAGAATGATGTGGCTTTCATACGCTGTTATGATAATAACCAAAAAGTAGCAAGTTCGAAATATATCTATACTTATGAGGGTTATGATGGCTATGCTTACACCAAAATGTTTGGTGTGGAATCTCCTTATTTGGGCGAAGAAACTCATTATGGTGTCTACTTTAAAGATGTAACGGAGTCTTTCTCTATTAAAGTTACTAGAATTGAGGTGAACACGGGGGCTTCTTCTTCTCGCACTGTCGATGTTGTTTATGAACCTCTTGTTGCAGACTTCAATTTTGCTGTTGCTGGTACAGAGTATTCTAGAAGTGATTCTCCAGTGGATATTGAACAGGGAGCTAGAGTCCAGTTCAATAATAAGTCAGAAAATGCAACTTCGTTCTATTGGGAGCTGCTCAAACCTCTTAATACGGATTATTCTACTACTCATTATGGACTTTATTCTTATCTTGAAAATCCGGTTTGTTATTTTTATAACAAAGGGGAATATGAGATCACATTCATTGCTAAGAATGCCGCTGGATGTGCTGATACTATCAAGAGCATTGCAGTAAATATTCCGGCTAGTGCTTTCAGATCGACTTATGTTAATGATGCTGAGTTCGTAGCGGAGGGCGAGAGCGAAGAGCGTTATATCTTATCGCCTATCTTCGTTTATCCTTCTGCCTTCTCTGATGTGTTATTCATCTCTTATGAGGGTAATGATTACAGCTTCACAATCTATAACGAGAATGGTGCTGTCATAAGACACGACAAGGGATTTGACGTGACGAAGTTGAACACTTCGGGCTTTGCTCCGGGTGCTTATGTTATAGAAGTCAACGATCAAATATTTAAATTGATTAAGTACTAATAAAACAAGAGAAGGGGGATGTAAAAATCCTCCTTCTCTTTT
>JALNVE010000233.1 GCA_023227695.1 Paludibacteraceae bacterium | reverse complement strand
GTCAAAATAAAAAAATACAAATCAAAAAAAATATCCATTCCAGCAAGCTAGCTTGCTGGAATGGATAAATCATAGTATGTTTGTCCAATAAAACCTGTAACGCTTATTTAGGACTTGATAATCTCTCGTTAAATGCTGCTTTTTTCTGATTTTAACAAAAGCACCATTTACATATGTTTATGTCTAAATATAAGAAAACCTGTTGATTGCAAAACGCAACCAACTGATAAAGATTTCTTTATAGTTTTTTTTTAAGAAAGAAAAATTAAGAGGAAAATGTTTGAAATAGTGATGATGGAAAATCCTATAAGAAGCGGTTTTGCAATTTTCCTCTTTGAAAATCCTATTCCATAGCACATCTTGACGATGTTGTTACTGATCAAAGCATGAAATAAGGCAATGATGATAGTTGTATCTGTGATAGCATATTTGCCTTGAAGAAGGTTAATGATGAATGGAGCAGGGTCCGAGATACCTGCAAATATGGACAATGTACGGAGTCCTTCGCTGCCGAAATATTCAATCGTATAATGTGTGATGAATGTAAAGAGTATGAACAACGCAGCAAATATCAATGCAACTTTGAATTCCAATGGGTTTTTGTCATCTTCGTCTTTGATGTGCTCGGTTGGCATGGTCTTGCTTCTATAGTATTTAAACATACCGAAAGCAACACCTGCTGTGATGAAAAACATGATGATGAATATATGCCAATATTCGTCCAGTAAAGCTGAGTAAAATATTCCCAAAAGAATTAGAAACTTAATGTACATCATGGCTATAGCGCAGAATATCGCGGTGATGTATTGATATAGACTTTCGTTTGCATCCAAAGACTTCTTTGACAAAATGACACAGGTGGCCGTACTGCTATATATTCCACCTAATATACCTGTGACAATGATGCCGGCGTCTTTGAAAACGTACTTTTTTAACAGATAACTGATGTATGAGAATCCGGAAATGATGACGGTTGAAAGCCAAATGTTGTACGGGGTAATGTTGATGCCTTTGATGATTTCATCATTGGGTAGAATCGGTAAAACCACACCACAAATGGCCATAAATTTGGCGAAATTGATGAATTCCAAATCGTTGATTTTCTCCGTGAAGTTGATGAATTTCTCCTTCATCTCGGTAAGAACCAAAATGGTAACGACAATCAAAATGGGAATCCATAACTCCTGCGTGTAGATAAGCGGTCCGAGACAATAGGTGATGAGCGACGTCATGATGGCTGTAATGCCTGTACTGTTTTGCTTTATCAGTTTGTTGACATAATTTATTCCCAAAAGAATGACGATGGCTAATCCTCCGCAAAGGAATGTCGACAAGTTGTCTGGATCCAAAATGTAAAGGATGTAACCCAAAATACCAAAGAGGGTAAATGTACGGTCTGAACCGAATTCTGGCGTCTCTTCTCGTCTCATGTATCTTTTTCTCTGTGATAAACCAATCAGAAGAGAAAATAGAGTTACGAGGACGAAATTGGTCAAGTCTTTTGGAAATATATCTAAGTAATTCATCTTTTTATCTGTTTAAATAGGCTTTTTATAATAAACAAACACTTTCAATCAACAATATATAAGGTAAAGATACTTTTTTTGTCTTATAAAAGTAGAAGTTCTGTGAAAAAAAACATGCATGAATTTTTTGATCAAATCTCGTCTATAATTGGCTATTTTCATTTGTTCTAATTTGTCTAAGCGTTTTTTTTACATTAATTTTGTAGACTAATTTTAGCCGTGATGATAATTGGCTGAATCTAAGATATTTCTTATTACGAATAATAGTTTTAATTCATAGATATGAGTGATCAAAGATACGATTTACGAGGCGTGTCCGCAAGTAAAGGGGATGTGCACAATGCAATTAAGAACATCGACAAGGGTATTTTCCCAAAGGCATTCTGTAAGATAATCCCGGATATTTTGGGTGGAGATCCTGAGTATTGTAACATTATGCACGCTGATGGTGCAGGTACTAAATCGTCGTTAGCTTATATCTATTGGAAAGAGACCGGCGATCTTTCTGTTTGGAAAGGTATTGCTCAGGATGCGTTGATCATGAACATTGACGATCTTCTTTGTGTAGGTGCTACTGACAATATCTTGGTCTCTTCTACAATCGGAAGAAACAAGTTGTTAGTTCCTGGAGAGGTTATTTCTGCTATTATCAATGGTACTGATGAACTTCTTTCCGAACTTCGAGAGATGGGCGTTGGTGTTTATGCTACTGGTGGTGAGACTGCTGATGTTGGTGACTTGGTTCGTACTATCATCGTCGACAGTACAGTTACATGTAGAATGAAACGTGCTGACATTGTGAACAACGCAAACATTAAGCCAGGTGATGTTATCGTTGGTCTTGCGTCTTTCGGCAAGGCTCGTTATGAGAAAGAGTACAATGGCGGTATGGGAAGCAACGGTTTGACTTCTGCACGTCATGATGTTTTTGCTAAGTATTTGGCAGAGAAATATCCTGAGAGCTATGATCACGCTGTTCCTGAGGATTTGATCTATTCAGGTCATCTAGGATTGTTGGATGATGTGGAGGATTCTCCTTTGAAGGCTGGTAAAATGGTTCTTTCTCCAACAAGAACATATGCTCCTATTATTAAAAAAGTGTTGGATGAGTTACGTCCTGAGATTCACGGAATGATTCATTGTTCGGGTGGCGCTCAAACAAAAGTTCTACACTTTGTAGATAATGTGAAAATTACAAAAAACAATATGTTCCCTGTCCCTCCTTTATTCAAGACTATCCAGAAACAGTCTGGTACGGATTGGAAGGAGATGTATAAGGTTTTCAATATGGGTCACCGTATGGAACTTTATGTTTCGCCAGAACACGCTGATGAGATCATCGATATTTCAAGACAGTTTGGTGTTGACGGACGTGTGATCGGATTCGTGGAAAAATCTGATAAGAAAGAACTTCTTATTGAGAGCGAATACGGTAATTTCGAATATTGATTCAGAACTGCAAAATAGTAACTCGTTATAATATTATATGTCAGAAACTACATTATTGGAGAAATTAGATGGATTGGAGAACAAGTTCAAGGAGATCTCCACTCTTATCACGGACCCGGCTGTGATAGCCGATATGAAGCGTTTCGTAAAGCTGAATAAAGAGTACAGTGACTTGGAACGTATCATGAATGCCCGTAAGGAGTACAAAACCATGCTTGCACATATTTCGGAAGCAAAGGAAATGTTGGAGGTGGAGAGTGATCCGGAAATGCGTGAGATGGCAAAAGCTGAACTTGACGAGCTTGAGCCTAAAATCCCAATAATAGAGGAGGAGATAAAGCTTCTTCTTATTCCTGCCGATCCTGAAGATGGAAAGAATGCGATAATGGAAATCCGTGGTGGAACTGGTGGAGATGAAGCTGCCATATTCGCAGGCGACCTTTTCCGCATGTATTCCAAATACTGTGAGTATAAAGGATGGAAAATAGAGATAACGAGTTTCAGTGAAGGAACTTCTGGTGGATACAAGGAGATTATATTTACTGTTTCGGGTCAAAACGTATATGGTATTTTGAAGTATGAGTCTGGCGTGCACCGTGTACAGCGTGTGCCTGCAACCGAGACTCAAGGACGTGTCCATACATCAGCTTCTACGGTAGCTGTTTTGCCTGAAGCCGATGAGTTTGATGTTGACATCAAGGAGTCTGATATACGTACGGATATATTTTGTGCGTCTGGTCATGGTGGTCAGTCTGTCAACACGACTTATTCTGCCATCCGTTTGGTGCATATCCCAACAGGTATCGTTGTTCAATGTCAGGATGAGAAATCTCAGTTGAAGAACAAGGCGAAGGCGATGGTGGAGTTGCGTACACGTATTTATAATATGGAGTATCAGAAATATTTGGATGGCATTTCAACCAAACGTAAGACCATGGTTTCGACCGGTGACCGTTCGGCTAAGATCCGTACCTATAATTATCCCCAGGGTAGGGTAACAGACCATCGTATCAATTTGACTTTATATAATCTTCAAGCCATAATGGGTGGCGAAATTCAAGAAATCATCGATAAGTTGATTATCGCAGAGAACGCTGAGCGTTTGAAAGAGAGTGAACTTTAAGAGAAAAGGAGACCAGAAGATGATAGAGCCTAAGATTTGTAATAACATTTTGGAGACCATAGGAAATACTCCTTTGGTCCGTATCAATAAATTATGCCCGAATCCGAATGTCAACATTTATGCAAAACTGGAGGGGTTTAACCCAACAGGAAGCATAAAGGACCGCATCGCCATCCAAATGGTTGAACAGGCAGAGCAGGAGGGCAAACTTACGCCAGGAAAGATAATCATCGAACCTACTTCCGGTAATACTGGTATTGGCTTGGCCATTGCTGGTATTGTGAAGGGTTATCAAGTAGAGATTGTCATGAGTGCCGCAGTCTCTGTTGAGCGTCGTAAAATCATCAAGTCTTACGGAGGAAAGGTGATTCTGACGCCAGCAAACGAGGGAACTGACGGTGCCATTCGTTTGGCCCATAAGATGGTTAACGAAAACCCAGACAAGTATTTCATGCCAGATCAGTTTTCTAATGCTGCCAATTATCAGGCGCATTACAAGACTACGGCAACCGAGATTTGGGATCAATGTGGAGGCAATATCGATTATTTGGTTTGTGCCCTTGGTACTTCAGGTACAATCATGGGCATCTCCAAGTTCTTGAAACAGCATAAACCCGATATTAAGGTCGTTTGTGCGCATCCAATCAAAGGACATTATATCCAAGGATTGAAGAATATGGAAGAGGCTATTGTGCCTGCGATTTACGATCCTTCACGCATCGACATACAGATTATGGTAGAGAGTGAAGAAGCGATCGATATGGCGCGCGAAATCATCGCCAAAGAGGGGATTTTTGCAGGTATGAGTAGTGGTGCTGCTATGTTGGCTGCCGTTAAAACAGCGCAAAAGATTGATCATGGAAATATTGTGGTGGTTTTCCCAGATAGGGCAGATAAGTATCTAAGCACAAAGATGTTTGATAATTTAGGCGAATAATACTTTATTAATATAAGCTGGATTCAAGCGGACAATGCAACCTCATTTAAATCCAAGTTTGTCAATTGTTTAAATTTTTGTAAAGGAGTCATATACCCTAATCTTTTCCTCGGTCTCGAGTTTAAGATGTTT
>JALNVE010000232.1 GCA_023227695.1 Paludibacteraceae bacterium | reverse complement strand
TACAATAAATTGATTATAATATTTTACACAATAGTATAATTTCATAAAATCCATTTATCCTTCAGTAAATGTGAGTCATATCGCATAATCGCCCGTAGAGACGGGGCGCGCCCCGTCTGTGATGATAATATCATACACCATAGCGTGTTACCTTTTGATTCATCTGTCGTTTTATGATTGTATTCAATGGGATGATTTTTCATCCTCACCTATTTTTGGAACAAGACGGGGCGCGCCCCGTCTCTACAAGTGACCAACTGTGACGCAGTTATTTTAATCAACGGTGGAAAATTTAATGTGTTTGTTTATTTGTTGATTATCAACTGAAACGTCCCTTTATCTTTGTGATGAGATGCATGACCAACCGTGACAATATACAACAAAGGCCATGTCAACGACACAGCCTTCATTCTATATTATGTTAGCGATTACTTATTTATCGCCGTTCTCGACCAAGTAGCGTTCGGCTTCGATGGCCGCTTTGCACCCGCTGGCAGCGGCCGTGATGGCCTGACGGTAACGAGGGTCGGCAACGTCGCCGGCAGCAAATACACCAGGAACATTGGTGACAGGTGTTCCGTTGACGGTCTTGATGTAGCCCTGTTCATCGGTCTCTACATAGTCGGCAAACAACTTCGAATTCGGGTTGTGGCCTATGGCTAAGAACAATCCGTCGATAGCCAATGGAAACTGCTCCTCCTCTCCGCCTCTGTTCTTCAAAATGGTAGCACCCTCCACGCCATTTTCGCCGAAGAGGCCTGTTACCTCTTGTTTGAAAAGCACTTCGATATTTTCGTTATTCAAGACACGATCCTGCATAATCTTAGAGGCTCTCAAATAATCCTTTCTGACCAAAAGATAAACCTTCTTGCAGAGACGTGACAAGTAAAGCGCATCCTCGCAAGCTGTATCTCCGCCACCTACAACCGCAACTGTCTTTTTGCGGTAGAAGAAACCGTCGCAAGTAGCACAAGCAGAGACGCCCATACCAGCGTATTTAGCCTCGTCTGCCAAGCCTAGATATTTAGCAGATGCTCCCGTTGCAATGATGACAACCGCAGCCTCCAACTCCTTCTCTCCATCTATAACAACGAGATTGTGGTTCTGTTTGAACTCTACCTTCGTCACAACACCGAAACGGACATCTGTTCCGAAACGCAATGCCTGATTTTTCAAATCTTCCATCATCTGTGAACCGGAAATCCCCTCTGGATAACCTGGAAAATTTTCGATTTCGGTAGTAGAAAGCAACTGTCCGCCAGGAAGCACACCCTCATACAACACGGGGGTAAGATTGGCTCTTGACGCATAAATGGCAGCTGTATATCCTGCAGGACCCGATCCGATAATCAAACATTTTATCTTTTCCATATCTATAAGTTTTTTATTATTCAAATAAGAGTAAACTATCGCAAATCAATTATTTCAACATCCTTTACTGAAGATGGATTGAAGGTGAACAAGGCATCGTCCAACGGCTTTTTGTCTTTCTTTGTCACCGTAAGAAGCGTATTCACACCGCCTTTTCCCTGCATACGGATAGAATGGAACTCCATACTCTCCTTCTCTGTCACGATGGTGATAATGGAATATTCGCTAGACAAATTGTCAGGATAAAGTTCGACAACATCAAACAATTTGCCGCCCTCTTTTTTAACGCCCATATACTTCATCTTATAACCTTGCTGATAAGACTTCATCAAAAGCAAAGGATTGATATCCTTCAAGTCGTTTGCAGAGGGATTGGAGATGGTCACCTCCTTCGCATCCTGCATATAGACAGACTGTGTTTTACCATCAAAATAAGTAACAACGCCCGCAACGGAAAGTTTGAATTTCTCTCCCTTCATCTGGATATTTCCAGGGATATTCTCTTTCTTATCGTTACGCGTATTCTCAATCACAATAGTAAAATCGGCTGTCAATCCGTTTTTACTGTCAAAAAGAGCCGTAGCCTTGTCTAAAAGAGATTTGGCTTTCGGGTCTACCACCTTCTCGCTACGTTGCTCCGCAAACATTGCCTGTCCAAACAGAACCATAACGACCAATGTGAATATTCTAACCATACTTAATTTCATACGCTTGCTATGTTTAAGGGAGAATCTGCCGACTCTCCGTCATTTATCTATTATTCATTGCACTCAGCATCATATCCAGTTGGATAAGGTCAAGGACCATTACCTCGCGAGCTTTGCTACCCTTAGCCGGACCAACGATATTGGCAGCCTCCAACTGGTCCATGATACGTCCGGCACGGTTATAACCGATAGAGAACTTTCTCTGAATCAATGAGGTTGAACCGACCTGCTCTGCAACAATCAACTTAGCGGCCTCATCAAACATGGGGTCACGCTTAGAAAGATCTACGCTGCCAATAGAGCTGTCGCCACCTTCGCCACCTTCGTACTCTGGCAACATGAATGCCGTAGGATAACCCTGCTGAACACCGATATAATCTGCTATGCGCTCTACTTCCGGAGTATCGACAAATGCACACTGTACACGAATCAAATCGCTTCCCTGAAGGAAGAGCATATCTCCACGACCAATCAATTGGTTTGCACCCGGTGCGTCAAGAATGGTACGTGAGTCGATCATAGAAGCCACCCTGAATGCCAGACGAGCTGGGAAGTTGGCCTTGATGGTACCTGTAATGATGTTGGTGGTTGGACGCTGAGTGGCGATAACCATGTGGATACCTACCGCACGAGCCAACTGGGCGATACGTGCAATTGGAAGCTCCACCTCCTTACCTGCCGTCATGATCAAATCTCCGAACTCATCAATAATCACCACGATATATGGCAAATAACGGTGTCCGTGCTGAGGATTCAATCTTCGGTTAATGAACCTTTCATTGTACTCCTTGATGTTACGGACTCTGGCCTTCTTCAACAAATCGTAACGGTTATCCATCTCTTTGGTCAACGAGTTAAGTGTCTCCACAACCTTCGTAACATCAGTTACGATAGCCTCGTCCATATCAGGAATCTTAGCCAAGAAGTGACGTTCGATATTGGAGTAAACGGTGAACTCAACCTTCTTAGGGTCGACCATGACAAACTTCAACTGTGATGGGTGCTTTTTGTAAAGCAAAGAGGTAATGATGGCATTCAAACCAACTGATTTACCTTGACCGGTAGCACCTGCCACCAACAAGTGCGGCATCTTAGCCAAGTCTGTTACAAAGACCTCATTGGTAATCGTCTTACCGAATGCGATAGGCAAATCGTATTTGCTCTCTTGGAACTTCTTGGAGGCGAGCACGCTTTTCATCGAAACGATCTGCGCATCCTTATTTGGCACCTCAATACCTATGGTTCCTTTTCCTGGAATTGGAGCAATGATACGAATACCTAAAGCCGACAAGCTCAATGCGATATCGTTTTCCAAATTCTTGATCTTAGAAATACGAACGCCCGGAGCTGGAACAATCTCATACAGAGTTACTGTAGGACCTACCGTTGCTTTAACTGTATCAATTTTTATACCATAGTTTTCGAGGGTCTGAACGATCTTCTCCTTATTGGCGTTCTGCTCCTCCATGTTATAAGCCACTTCGCCGTTGTTGTCGAACTGCTTCAACAGGTCAAAGGTTGGATACTTATAATTGGACAAGTCTAGCGTTGGATCATAAGGACCCATCTCGCTTGCGTCATAATCCTCGTCCGGATTGACTATAATATCGAAGGTTGGCTGAGAATCAATAGCAGTAGGATCATCGTGGTGAGGTTCATCAACCATATCCTCCTCTTTCGGAACGGTGATTTCAAAGCCGTTGCCTTGGAAAATTTGAGGCTCCGATTTTGTGTCAAGCTGCTCAGGATCGAGAGTCTCGATGATTTCATCCTCATCCGGATTGTTGTCTAACTCATTATCCTGCTCTTCAAGCTCAGAAGATGAATTCTCTTCCTCCTCTGGATTCTCTTGTGAGCCATCCAAAACAGTAATATCGAATTGCTCATCCTGTTGAGTTGGCTGCTCCCCATCGGTTAACAGTTCAGCCTCAAGATTCTGGTCTGTAGTCTCAGCAGCTTCGGCTGCCAATGTGGCATCTGCTTCACCCTCGCCTTTGAAGAACTTATTCTTCAATTTCATGCCCATCTCATTCAAAAAAGGCAAGGTAGCCTTAAAGGCAAAAATCATGAAGATGAGAAGCGTTGTACAAAGCACCAGGAAGGTTCCGAACCATCCTATCTGAGCCTCCAACCACTTGCTCATGTAATATCCGTGTTCACCTCCTAAATACAAGAAGGTTGACTCATATACAGGGATGAAGAAAAATCCGAAGAAAAGAGAAACCCAAAACAAACCGAAGGAGGTCAAAACAAACCAACGTAGTAGTCTGAACTTTCTTATTCCCAACATTTTAGATCCGACCAAAAGAAAGAAAAACAGCATAAAGAAACAAGAGACACCAAAGGTACGGTTGATAAAGAAATCAGCAATTCTCGCACCACGCAGACCTGTCCAGTTCTGTATTTGGCTCTTAATCTCCAATGTGTCACCAGGATCAGCAGCATTTAATATGCTTTGGTCTTCCCATCCTGTAAAGAAAAACGAGATGAAAGAGAGCATTACATACAAGCATAAAATAATGATAATCAAACCTGTGCAAATACGAGTTCGATCATCTTTCAAAAACGAATACAACTTTGAGCCGCTTTCGCTTTTGGTATTTTTATCATCTTTCTTATCCTCTTTTTCTTTTTCTTTCTTTGCCATTTTTTCAACTAGATTTAAATCTATAGGATACAAAATTAATAAAATTCTCCTGATTTAAGAAGCTGTTTCTATTTTCTACAAACAATTTTTGTATAATATCCAAATTGTAGTTTTCTTTGATTCTTTGAGTGATTTTTGTCCATTTAAAACAAGTTTATTTGTCAGACAACTCGCTATCTTTCAGATCAAGTGAATAAACAGTGGGTAGGTTAAATTTAGGTCTCGGTCAGTCGTTGGTAGAAACGGGGCGCGCCCCGTCTTCTTCGAAAAATAGACAAGGACGAATCACAATATAAAATATTGACATACAACACATTGCACAAAACAGACGGGGCGTGTGGCATGAACCCCAGAAGTTGGACAAAACTTTTGGGTAAAATGAAAAAGATTTTTAAAAAAGAAGAAAAAGAAGAAGCCGTCAGATTGTATGAAAAAGGCATGGGCTGTCAGACAATAAGTCG
>JALNVE010000231.1 GCA_023227695.1 Paludibacteraceae bacterium | reverse complement strand
GTATCTCGGTTGGCAGTACTACTTCTGCCAACGCTATTAGTTGTTTTGTTTCCATGGTATAGAAACGTTGATACTTGGTTTTTTATGATATTTCTTTCCCCACTAAATTTCTACTGACCCTTTGTTTCCTTGTTTAAAAATGCTACATATTTTGATTTGTTTAAACATTGCTAGCATGGTAAAACGACCTACTCCTTTACATCCGTATTTCTTATTTACTTTACTAAAAGGAGCATTAAATGAATTGAAATTTTCTTCTGTAAATCCTTCTCCATTATCATAAAGTGTAATCGATTTTATAGGTTGGGGCGTTTTATCAAAAAAATCAATGTCATACTTACTAGATGTTTCTCTTTCTATAAAAATATTAATTTGAGAATTTTTTTGTTTTGATTTAATAAGACTTACTATGGAGTTTACTATGCATTCATATAAAGGAAGAAATGATTCTGACTTAGAAAGATCAACTGAATCAATAATATCTTTAGCTTTGACTTCCATATTTGATAACTTTAAGAGTTAAGTCTATTAATAAACAATTATAAGCTGATAATGTATTTGTAAAAATAGGGAAAATGTACAAGTATTTATGTTAATGCTTTGAATAAACTTTATTTTTCTTTCCCTTCCCATATTCCACCTTCTCTTCGGCAGCAATTCTAACTTCTGCTTCGGGTATGACATACTTTTTTGGTTCTGGTTTGCGGTATTTGTCGAGAAAGGCTTCGTTGAGGAGGAAGGCAATGCTGTCGAGGGTTTGTTGGCGTATTTTGGGCTTGAGCTGGCACTCCCAGACTACCATGGTGCGCCAGCCTAAGGCTCGGAGTTTGTCGCGCACTTCGATGTCGCGGGCCTGGTTGCAGGCTATCTTTTTGGCCCAAAACTCGGTGTGCGTCTGTGGCATGCGTCCGCCTTGGCACTCGTGCCCGTGCCAGAAACAGCCGTGTATGAAGATGGCTGTGTGGTATTTTCGCAACGCAATGTCTGGCGTGCCCGGCAACGTCCTGACGTTGACCCTATAACGGAACCCGTGTGCATAGAGGTAGCGACGCACCAACATTTCTGGTTTGGTGTTGCGGCTACGGATGCGGCTCATCGTTTTGCTTCGTTGTTGGGGCGTCAGTCTATCCATTCATTTGTCAATAAATCACTAGATATGATTAGCATGAAATGCAAAAATAACTACTTTTGGTGATTGGCTATCTTTTTATGCAGACCTAATTTTGTTGTCGATAATAATAGAATTTTTTTGATATGAAGAAAAAAAGGTATTCACTGGTACTTTTAGTATTTTTGTACATCTCTAATGCGTTGGCAGAAGAGAACAAGACTTTTTTGTCTTTCGACGCCAATTACAAGGGAGATATCGTAAGCAATACGATGGGTGGAATGAAACAGGGCGTAACCTATCTGGGCTATGCTTTGATGTGTGTACAGATGAAGACAGAAGATGTCCGTTGGTGGAATGGCGGAACCTTTTATGCGAAGGGAGCCAACACGCATGGTGGAGAGCCGTCGTCTACCTTAGTGGGCGATCTGCACGTGGTGGATAATATTGAGGCGGGCAATCACACCTTTATGCAGGAGTTCTGGTTCAACCAGTCGTTTGCAGATAGGTTTGACTTTACCATAGGATTGCAGGACCTGAATGCCGATTTTGCCGTTAGCGACGAGACTGGCATCTTTGTCCATAGCTGTTTGGGCATCAACAGCCTGATGGCGGGCAATGTTTCAGTTCCTATTTTTCCGTTGATGGGTTTAGGTGTTGAGGCTGGTTGGAACATCACAGATCGTTGGCGAATTCAAGCCGGTGCGTTTGATGGGTTGGTGACCGATTTTGAAGAGAACCCCTACAACGTGGAGTGGAAACTCAGTGAGAAGGAGGGCCTGCTTACCGTTGCGGAGCTTCACTACCGATGCGGCGAGAAAGGTACCTGCAAGTTGGGAGGTTACTACCATACGCAGATGAAGAAATACGGTTTCTATCTGCTTGGCGAAAAGCGCATCAACCATTTCGGTGTGTTTGGTCAGGTGGCTTGGACTCCGAAAAATGAAAATGAGACATACATGCAAATGGATGCCGGTTTCAAGTTTCATAACCTCTTTACCGATGGCAAAGAGGATGCTTTGGGCTTGGCTGCTGTCTGTAACCTCTTGAACAGCCATCGCGAGTATGAGGCTTTTATCGAGATGACCTACCGCTTTCCGGTTCTTCAGCAGCTTTGGCTGCAACCCGATCTGCAGTATGTGATTAATCCGGCAGGCGTTCAAGGGGAGGTAGACAATGCCCTAGTGGCCATGATGCGATTGGAGTTTGAATTTTGATAAAAAAGCGAGTTGATATTCCCCGAAAGGGTTAGAAACAAAAGATATAAGATAGAATGGACGAGAAAAAACCAAGAACATTAGCAGATATTCCTGCGAAACAGGAGTGCGTCATCGTTAAGGTGAACGGTCATGGAGGATTCCGTCATCGGGTAATGGAGATGGGATTTGTGAAAGGCCAGAAGGTGACGGTGTTGAAGAACGCTCCATTGCTTGACCCGATTGAATACAAGATTATGCAGAGCCATATCTCTTTGCGTCGAAGCGAGGCGAGTCATATCGAGGTGGTGAGCGTTTCGGAGAGTGAGGATGAAAGCCAGTATATCTTTAACGGCACAATTTCTGAAGAGGTACAGAGGCGTATCAAGCAGGAGACCAATACGATAACCGTTGCGTTGGTAGGAAATCCGAACTGCGGAAAGACCTCCTTCTTCAACCATGCTACCGGACTTCGCGAAAGGGTTGGCAACTACAGTGGTGTGACGGTCTCTTCTAAAATCGGAACATTCTATCATAAGGGATACACCATTAATTTGGTCGACCTTCCGGGCACCTATTCCATCACGGAGTTCTCGCCCGAGGAGCTTTATGTGCGCGAATACATTACCGAACATCACCCCGACGTGGTGCTGAATGTGGTAGACTCTACCAACCTGGAGCGTAACCTCTTCCTTACAACGCAGCTCATTGATATGAACGTGCGTATGGTGATGTCTCTCAATATGTATGACGAACTGAAAAAGTCCAATGCAACCCTTGACGAGACGCTGTTGGAGAGCATGCTCGGTTTTCCGTGTGTACCTACAACCGCCAAGACTGGCGAAGGAATACAACATGTGTTGGACCATATCATCAACGTTTACGAAGAGCAGGAGGAGGTGGCCAAACATATCCACATCAACTACGGTCCGGATATCGAGAGGGCCATTGAGAAAATAAAATCATTGGTTTCGGGACACAAGGAGATTGCGGTCGATTTCCCGTTGCGTTACGTGGCCATCAAGTTGTTGGAGAATGACTCGGTAACCTATAAGCACTTGAAGGAGAATCTCGGCGATATAACCGATATAAAGGAGGTGGCCGAGAGGTGCCGTGCTGAGATAGAGAAGGAGTATGATGAAGATGCTTCGGGCGTTATTACCAATGCGAAATACGGTTTTATCCGCGGAGCCTTAAAGGAGACCCTTCAGAAACCTACCGAAGAGAAGGCTGAACTCTCTTACGCAGTGGATGTGGTTTTGACCAACAAATGGTTGGGATTTCCTGTCCTGATCTTCTTTTTGTTTCTCATGTTTCAGGCAACCTTTACGCTGGGAACCTATCCGCAGGAGTGGATTGAGGCGGGTGTGTCATGGTTGGGCGAAACGATGCGTAACTTCTTGGGCGAAGGCATTCTTTCCGATCTGATTGTAAACGGTATCATAGCCGGTGTTGGAGGCGTGTTGGTCTTCTTGCCCAATATTTTGATCCTCTTCTTCTTCATCTCCCTTTTGGAAGATACGGGTTACATGGCCCGTGCGGCCTTTATTATGGATAAGGTGATGCACAAGATGGGCTTGCACGGAAAATCGTTCATTCCGCTCCTTACGGGCTTTGGCTGCGGTGTTCCTGCCATCATGGCAACCCGTACGTTGGAAAACAAGAAGGATAGGATCATTACGATGATGGCCATTCCGTTCATGTCGTGCTCGGCAAGGCTTCCGGTCTATATGCTCTTTATCTCGGCTTTCTTCGATAACTATCAGGCTCTTATCCTGATGGGAATCTATATGATAGGTATCATGTTCTCTGTCCTGACTGCCCTTCTTTTGAAGAAGACGAAGTTCAAGGATGTTTCGGAGCAATTCGTAATGGAGTTGCCGCCTTACCGAATTCCTACCATACGTAACACTACGATGCACATGTGGGAGAAGGCGGTTCAGTACTTGAAGAAAATCGGTTCGGTCATTCTGGTTGCATCCATCATTATTTGGTTGCTCAATTACTTTCCAACATCAGAAGAGAAGATGGCACCGATAAATGCACAGATTGCACAGGTTGAGGCTAACCAAAGTATAAGCGTTGCACAGCGCGATTCAATCGTGGCTCTGTTGCAGTTGGAGAAAGCCTCTATCCATAGCGAGAATTCATATATCGGTCAGATAGGCCATTTCATCCAACCGGTAGTGAAACCAATCGGTTTCAGTTGGGAGATGGGAGTGAGCGTGCTCACAGGATTGGCCGCAAAGGAGATTATTGTTTCGTCAATGGGCATTCTTTACCATGCCGATATAGAGGCCGATGACGAGTCGGAACATCTGGTCCGCGCTCTGAAGACCAACATGGAGGTAGACAGTGACGCATCGGCTCCGCTGGTGGCATTGAGCTTTATGATTTTTGTGCTGTTGTGTTTTCCTTGTATTGCGGCCATTTCGGCCATTTGGAAGGAGTCTAATTGGACTTGGGCCGTGTTTTCTATCTTTTATACAACCAGTGTGGCTTGGATAGCTTCGTTTATTGTGTACCAGGTGGGTAAGTTGTTTATTTAAGGTCCAAAGGACCTGCCAATTGGTCTAATTAGTAAGTTGCTTTGCAACCTTCACGCCCTGAAAGGTAGGGTGCTCAAAATTTGGATCAAAATCTTGCTCGAAAAACAAGGTTATTTAACGGAAAAATGCTGAGCAACCGATTAGCCGCGAAGGCGGCTGCATAATAATAGCCGCGGACGTAGTCCGTGCAATTGCAATTAATTGATTTTTATATAATTAAGAAGACGATGTGGTACATCGTCTCTTCTATGTTGTATTCCAAATAAAATAAGTTTTATTTTAGCATTTATATTTCTAAGTTTTTGTTTGCTAGGTATTTGTATTTTTATTAAACGTACTTTTTAGACATAAAAAGTATTTT
>JALNVE010000230.1 GCA_023227695.1 Paludibacteraceae bacterium | reverse complement strand
TCAAAATAAAAAAATACAAATCAAAAAAAATATCCATTCCAGCAAGCTAGCTTGCTGGAATGGATAAATCATAGTATGTTTGTCCAATAAAACCTGTAACGCTTATTTAGGACTTGATATTTTCAATTCGTATTAACCGATCTTACTGATCTTCTTCAACTGCTCCTCGTCAATTAATTTTATCTTTCGTCCATCCATGGTAATGATCTTTTCAGAAACAAAGTTCGATAAAGTACGGATTGCGTTGGACGTTGTCATGTTAGAAAGATTTGCGAGATCTTCCCTCGAAAGATAAATACTCAACGTAGCGCCATCCTCCTCCACACCGTAGCTCTCTTTTAAGAACAAAAGAGATTCTGCCAATCGACCACGGATATGCTTCTGCGTTAGACTCACTGCTCTCGAATCAGATATTCCAAGGTCAACAGAAAGTGCATGAATGAAATACCAAGCAAGTTGGCTATTTTGAGAAATCAAATTTTTGATTACCTCCTTTGGAATGGCATAGATAACCGTTGGTTCAAAAGCGGAAGCACCTGTTACAAAATTCTCCTCTGCAAACATTGCACGATAAGCAAAAGTCTCGTATGGCTTCACCATTCGTACAATCTGTGCTCTGCCTCCAACTCCACTCTTGAAAATCTTCACCTTTCCTTTGGCTATACAAAGTAAGTGAGTCGCAGTGTCGCCTTCGCAATAGACAATTTGGTTCTTCTTGTATTTTTGAATCTCGTAATTGTCTTTCAGATAATCCATCTGCTCGGGAGTCAACATCTTCCACATATCAGAAATTTCTTCTATGCTTTTAAATTCGTTTTCTTGTTTCTTTGCCATATCCACAAAGCTTTAAGATAATACAATAACGCAAAAGTAACAAAAATTAAAGCATATTAAAAATGAATAACAAAAGAAAACGAAAAATATTATCATTTATGACAATTATAATATAATTCTCAATTCTTATCATTCAAATGAATTATCAGATAAAAGGGACGAATCTGATTGACTAAATGACAAAAAAGAGTCACAACCCAAGCATTGCAACACACAAGCACAATAGGATTCTTTTTCTAAAAACACCAAATCAAATTGACATTGTATCGTCGTCTACTGTACCATCCTCATCAGATACGATAACGTAAGAACCATCCTTCAACAAAGAATAGCGACTATTTTCGTCAATGTCTGTAAGGTCCAATTCAAGACTTAAACCATTGTAAACGAGTTGATACTTTTGAGCTTTCACATTCTCAATCTCATACTTGAAATCAACATTTACAATAGAGTTGTTGAATTTTTTTACCAGAGACTCCTCTTGAATAAAAATGGAATCATTCGATACAGTAACAGAATACTTCTGATGACCTGCATTTTCCTCCTGAACGCCAAGCAATGTAAGATACAATTTACCACTTTGCTTTCTGTAGTCAAAGTCAAGCAACCACTCTCCCATCGGGAAGAATGATCCATCTTCACTATCAAAGAATTCAGAAATTCGCTCCTGTGATACATTTTGAGCAACAAACTCACCCCTGAGTTGATCTAGATTTTTATTTCTCTCATCACCAATAGAACCGCATGCACCCAATAAGAAGATAAAAAACCACAGAAACCCTTTAAATGTTTTAAGTGCTTCCATAAGCTTTAATTTTTTAAGTAAAAAAAACTAATTTCCTAAAAAAGGTCGTTACTGTAGTAATTTCGAAGTTCGTTTTTTTCGTTATATCTTTAACAACCTTTTTGCCCTATAATAAAAAAGAGTAAAACAAGAGTTTTTGATTGACCAGAAACCTTTCGGTTATCTTAGCACATCTCAAAACATCTCTTGTTCTGTTTACATGATATTGCTAATATAAAAAGTTTTAACGACAATAGCAAATTTTAACACCTATTTCTTACTGATTTTAACAAAATTCTTTTATTTATTTCAAGAAATCCTTTATTTCAGCTAGTTTCAAGCCCATTGGCTTCGATGCATCAATCCAATGGATAACAAATCCTCGACGCTCCATACCTCTAAACCAAGTCATTTGACGCTTAGCAAACTGATGAATAGCTATTTCCAGCTCGGCACACATGTGTTCGTAGGTCATATTACCTATTATATAATTAGTCAGATACTTATATTCCAAACCATAATATATCAAATCTTCAGGTGCAACGCCAGAATCCAAGATACCTCGCACTTCATCAACCATACCTTCGTCCAATCTTGACTTCAGACGAGCAGAGATCTTCTTTCTTCGCATCTCCCTGTCGATATCAATCCCTATCACAATGCTCTCTATTTTAGGAAAATAAAGGGATTCATCCTTCTCGTGGTTTTTATAATACTCCTCTATTTCAATGGCACGAATTGCGCGCTGAGCCGTATCCACATCCGTTGTATTATGTAAAGTTTTATATTTTTCAAGAATTACAGTTAGCTCAGGCAATGTTTTCTTTGCTAATGCGGCTCTAAGTTCCTTGTTTTCTGAAACAGGATGGAGACGATAACCTTTCAAGATGGATTCCACGTAGAGACCAGTTCCTCCGCAGAGGATTGGCGTCTTGCCTCGTTTCTGTATATCCTCGTATGCCTCCAAGAAGTCTCGCTGATACTCAAATACATTGTATTTATAACCAGGCTCTGCAATATCGATCAAGTGATACGGAATATGCTTGCCGTTCACCTCATAATCAGACAAATCCTTACCTGTACCGATGTCCATATGTCGATACACCTGACGAGAGTCACCACTAATAATCTCTCCGTCCAAATCATACGCCAAATGTGCAGCCAGCTCAGTTTTTCCGCTGGCAGTAGGACCAATTATTGTTATAAGCTTATTCATAAAACTCAACTTTTTATCTGATTACGATGAAAATGACCGGCCGTGTAAGCCATAAAGAACGTCAATGAAATCAAATCTAAAATCGCCCCGATAAAGAAGACGATAGAGAAGGAAGCCATTCCGCCCACTACACCACCCAACATAAGACCCACACCTACTCCAATATCCCACGAGGTGAGATAAGTGGAATTGGCGGTTCCTCTTTTGTTGTTGGGAGCCAAGCCGACAAACAAGGAATTCAATGCCGGAAAGATCGATCCATAGCCCAAACCTATCAGTAACGCCACTGAATAGAACATATAATGCGACAACGAGCCGCATGAAGATGGCACCATTTTAACCAATGCCAACAAACCATAAGCTAATGTAGCCATCACCATTCCTATCGTAATAATGCGTGTAATATGGCCTCGATCCACTTGTTTACCCGAAAATATTCTCGACAAAGCAATTCCAACGGCCATAAAGGTATAAAACAATCCAACATTTTTATCAGAATAAAGTTCCAAAGCATAAAGTGCAATGTAAGAAGTGGTGATTCCATACGGAACAGCTATCATCAGCGTATTAACTCCTGCCGGAATTCCATTCAAGAGAATAAAACGGTCTAGGGAAATAGGCTGTTTTTCCACCTTATCATGAGGCTTCGTCTTTATTCTGCTAGCAATGAAGAGTCCTAATGCACTAAATGCAAATGAGATATAGAAAATGATATTGTAATCGTTATAATGTTCCAACAAATACATACCTATCATAGGACCTGTAGCCATAGCAAAATTATTTGAGAGTCCGTAATATCCCAACCCCTCTCCTCTTCTAGATGAAGGCATAATGTCTATCACTATTGTATTGCCTGCAATCGTAACCATTCCGAACGAGAGGCCATGTAACACACGAAGAACGGCAAACATCAGCACACTTGTAGCCAAAGGATAACCAGCAAAAATGAGTACGAAGAAAAACATCGAAAATAGGTAAAGCGGCTTACGGGCAAAAGTATCGACCAAAAAACCCGAAAACGGACGAATGAGCAGACATGCTATCGTATAACAAGAAAGGATGGCACCTACCATTGTCTCGGTAGAATTGAAGGCTTCCTTCAGATAAAGAGCCAAGACAGGCATCAGAAGATAAAAGCAGAAAAACAAAAGGAAATTAGCAAAACAAGAACAGAAATAGCTGAACGTAAAAAGATTGTCTTTTTGAACCTCTTGAACCATATTATTTTCTTTTTCTAATGCCCAAAGTTAAGACATTCTTAGCACATAAGAAAAATTGCTTTATACGAAAATGAAGCATACATAACAACTTTTATTATATGTTTTTTGGCATGATTTTTGATGCTCACAAATTCACGATTTTCCTCCACAATCTGTTTCCACAACAAATACTATATCTATTATTTAAAGCAACCAAACAACAAGAGCCCTCTTTTTATAGAGAAAACAATCTTAAAATCTTTTTTAAAACGAAAAAGAATTGATATTCTTATTTTCAAACCAACAAAATCGTTATTTTTTTCATATCTATCACATCATTTCGCCTAGACAAGACGACAGTTACAATTTCAAATTTACATTCTAAAGAAACATTTTCTTGTTTTACGAAACAAAAAACTCTTAAAACCCAACATTTTAAAACTAAACAACCATTCAAAACATTTTATAATTAAGCAAGAAAACAAAAAGATAAATCTATACTTAATCCTATAAAATATTCTATCAAAAAAAATTATAATTACAAAAGCAAGAAAATATTGAAATTTCCTTTTAGCTAAATTCCAAAGCTAAATTCTCGCAAATATTCCCCACCTGAAAATTCTTTGTGGTATTTTTCAACAAAAATAAGCAAATAATCATTTTAAAACATAAAACATAAAGCATTACAAATCAACATATTACCAAAATAAGCATATTTTTAAATATAAAAAGATGTTAAACATGCATCATTTAGATGGTAAAAAGCTTGCATAGTAATCAAATATACCTCATCTTTGTAGCGCAAACAAAATAGGTAGATTTTTTCATAGTTAAGGTTTAGATTAAATGGGATAAAGGGAAGTTGTGAAGCTTCCCTTTATTTTTTTGTCTTTTTCGAAGGTAAACAACCACACAAAATATTACAAATCAACATTTTAGTAAAAAAGTATTTCAAAACAGGAAGTAGATTAATGTAATCTGTATCTATTGTTCAGAAATGAAATACGTCTCGGGCGCTTACCCAGTGGACGGAACGTCCTCCATCTACAGAATCCGCGTAATCTAGGATGAAAGTATTCTGTTTAATTCACACAAAAAAACAAGGCGTATAAGTCAAAATAATCACTGGTTCAAAACGGTACTAGCTCATGTTATCTAGATCTGTTTTTCGGATCAGCGGATAGGTGGGGTTGGT